>NZ_JBTIYG010000001.1:336867-538235 GCF_054401055.1 Gilvimarinus sp. F26214L
AATTCGTTCCCGACGAATTTGTCGAACCCTCTTGTCGGGTTCAAATCCCTCCCGCGGGGAGTTCAGTGGATTCTACGGAGATCGGATCGGCGAATAAGGGGAGTAGAACTGAAATGGCGGAGAGGGAGGGATTCGAACCCTCGATACCGGGTTAGGGTATACTCCCTTAGCAGGGGAGCGCCTTCAGCCACTCGGCCACCTCTCCGGGGTGCATGACGACGTGGAGTCTTCACGCAAAGGACTTTCTGTTTTAGCTGGCTCCGATGAGCATCCCGGGCCTGCTGGCGGCGTGGGAATCAGTGCTCTTCGAAAGGTGCGCGATAATAACAACATCTGCGCGAAATTCAAAGGTTCCGCTCGTTTTGATCTGTTTTCGGGTGAAATGTCGTTCAACTTTCAGCCGTGCTTGCCCCGCAGCGGCCTGAGCGGTGAGGATGTGGTTCGGCGGCCTCCTTCGGCGACCGCCCTCCGGACGGAGATCTAGCCAAAGATCAGCTGGATTGCTCTCCTGACTGTTCTTCCTGTTTTTCGCGCTGAATTCGTTGATAGATCTCTTCGCGGTGTACCGCGATTTCTTTCGGCGCGTTAACCCCGATGCGAACCTGGTTGCCCTTGACTCCGAGGACCGTGACAGTAACTTCGTCGCCAACCATCAAGGTTTCGCCAATGCGGCGGGTTAAAATCAACATTGCTAAATCTCCTTTGTTCATCCTGTGAGTACAGCATTGGCCCGTCACACCGATACTGTGCTTCCGCTTTCCGTTCCCTCTCAGCAAGCCCTAGTAAAGCATAGAACCTGCCTGCTTAACCAGAGGTCAGCCTTGGAGAGAGTAAAAGCAGTGCGGCTTGGTTTTGGATTGACTTGTTGTTATGCCGCTTCTCGTTATGGTAGTACTGATCCGTCATTGTGCAGAATTTTGGCGTTAAAATCCACTTATTCCGCTACTTCCGACGACTTCCTGTCCAGGTCAAAAGCGGTGTGCAGGCCTCTCACCGCCAGTTCCAGATAACGCTCATCAATGATCACTGAAATCTTGATCTCCGAGGTGGTGATCAACTGGATATTGATGTTGTCCGCCGCAAGTGCGGAAAACATGCGCGCCGCGACCCCCGCGTGAGAACGCATGCCCACCCCCACCAGCGAAACTTTTGCGATGTTGTCGGCGGTCAAAACCTCGCGGGCACCCACATCACTAAGAATGCTGTCCAGCACGGCCTTAGTCCGTGCCAGGTCATTGCGGTGGACGGTGAACGTCAAATCGTTGGTGTTGTTCGCCGCGGCGTTCTGCACAATCACATCCACTTCGATGTTGGCAGCGGCTACGGGGCCAAGCACCTTGGAGGCCATCCCAGGTTCGTCGGGGATTCCGACCAGAGTGATCTTGGCCTCGTCACGATTGTATGCAATGCCCGAAACCAAAGGCTGTTCCATAGATTCAACTTCCTCATCGAGAGTGATCAACGTGCCGGGACCGTCTTCAAAACTGGACAATACCCGCAGGGGAACTTTGTACTTGCCGGCAAATTCAACTGCGCGGATCTGTAACACCTTGGACCCCAGGCTGGCCATCTCCAGCATTTCTTCGAAGGTGATTTTCTCCAGGCGGGTTGCCTTGGGCACCATGCGCGGATCAGTCGTATAGACACCGTCCACATCCGTATAGATCTGGCATTCATCAGCTTTAAGTGCAGCCGCAAGCGCGACCCCGGTGGTATCAGAGCCACCGCGCCCAAGAGTGGTGATGTTGCCGTCTTTGTCCACACCCTGAAAACCCGCAACCACAATGACTCTTCGCGCGCTCAGGTCCGCCTGCATCCGATCCACATCGATATGCTGAATGCGCGCCTTGTTGAAGGCGCCGTCGGTCAACACACGAACCTGTGAGCCCGTGTAGGAGCGAGCGTCCAGTCCGCGTTTTTTGAGGGCCATGCTGAGCAGCGCGATGGTGACCTGTTCCCCGGTGGAAATCAGCACGTCCAATTCGCGGGGATCGGGATGGTCCTGAACTTCCTGGGCCAGCGCTATGAGCCGGTTGGTTTCTCCGCTCATCGCCGAAACCACGACAACCATGTCGTGCCCGTCCCGGTGGAAGCCTGCCACGCGGTCGGCGACGGCTTCGATCCGCTCAATTGAACCAACGGACGTGCCACCGTATTTCTGAACAAACAAGCTCATGTTCTGGCGTCTACTCTGAAGAGGTCGGAGAAATACGCCGGGCTTCCTTATTCCCAATTACTTCCATTCTGCCCCAGTTGGACGCAGATACTTATAGAAGCGAAAGGCTTTCACCCAAGCGCAAAAAGGCGGCCAATTTAACACTAAAAACTGACGCGTGTTAAGCATCCGCGCCGCAAATTTTGCCGCGCGGGGGGCTGACCAGAAAGGGGAAAAAGCGGCTTGGGGCGGCTCTGCGCCACCCCACACCGGTTCCTGCGGGAGAACAGATCAGCCGAGCTGGCTTTGCACCCAGCCCGGAACGGTTTTGAGGGCAGAAGGAAGCGCATCAACGTCGGTACCGCCACCCTGAGCCATGTCGGGCCGACCGCCGCCCTTGCCGCCGATGCGCTCGGCAACGGTGCGAACCAGATCGCCGGCTTTCACCTGGGCGGTGGCCTCCTTGCTGACGCCCGCCACAAGGCTGATTTTTCCGGAGTCCACCCCAGCCAGCAGCACCACGGCCCGGCCCAGCTTGTTTTTGAGCTGGTCAACCATGGAGCGCAGCGCCTTGTTGTCCAAACCGTCCACCTGAGCGGCGAGCACCTTGAGATCGCCAATCGAGCTGGCCTGTTGTAGCAGCTCTTCACTGGAAGAACTGCTCAGCTTGGCTTTGAGGGCGGTCACCTCCTTTTCCAGTTGGCGTTGACTCTCAACCAACTGTTCCACCTTGTCCACCACCCGATCGGGACCGGACTTGAGCAGGCGGGAGAGTTCCGCAATTTTCTCCTGCTGTTGATCGAACAGTCGCAGTGCCCCTTCACCGGTAACGGCTTCAATGCGGCGCACGCCGGCGGCAATACCGGATTCGGCAACAATGCGCATCAAGCCGATATCTCCGGTGCGACGCACGTGGGTTCCGCCACAGAGCTCCACCGAGAATCCCCCGCCCATGCTGAGCACGCGAACCTGGTCACCGTACTTCTCGCCGAACAGCATCATCGCGCCCTTTTCCCTGGCTGCGTCGATATCGAGAAGCTCTGTCTCCACGGCGGAATTGGCGAGTATCTGCTCGTTGACGAGCGCTTCGATCTCCTTCAACTCTTCGGGGGTCACCGCCTGCATATGAGAGAAGTCAAAGCGAAGGCGTTCGGAGTCCACCAGTGAGCCCTTCTGGGTGACGTGCTCACCTAGAACCTTGCGCAGCGCCGCATGCAGCAGATGAGTCGCCGAGTGGTTCAGGGCCGTGGCCTGGCGCACGTGAGTGTCCACAGTGAGCTGAACTTCATCGCCCTGGCGCAAGGTGCCGGACAGCAGCTTCCCGATATGCAGATGATGGTCGCCGCTCTTCTGGCAATCGCGCACCTCGAAGCGACCGCCTTTTCCTTCGATATAGCCGGTGTCCCCCACTTGCCCGCCAGACTCGCCGTAAAAGGGAGTCTGGTCCACAACGATAATGCACTCCTGCTCTTCGCGGACCTCCTCCACCACATCGTTGTCCACCAGCAACGCAAGCACACGTCCCTTGCCGTGCAACTCGTCGTATCCGCGGAACTCGGTTTTGCCGGCAATCTGCTGGGCACGGGTGTAATCCACGTTGAACTGGCCCGCGGCAGCGGACCGCTTGCGCTGCTCTTCCATGCAGCGCTCGAAACCGGCCAGGTCAAGGGTCAGATTGCGCTCCCGCGCAATATCATTGGTCAGATCGGTTGGAAAGCCGTAGGTATCGTGGAGCGTAAATACCAGTTCGCCCGGCAACTCGGTGCCGTTCAACTCCCCAAGCGCATTCTCCAGCACAGCCATGCCCTTCTCCAGGGTCTTGGCAAACTGCTGCTCCTCGGCCAGGAGCACCCGCTCAATATGAGCCTGCTGCTTGTGCAGTTCCGGATAGGCATCGCCCATTTCCGCCGCCAGTGCTCCCACCAGACGGTGGAAGAAGGTCTCGTTCTGGCCCAGCTTGTGACCGTGCCGAATGGCGCGGCGGACGATGCGGCGCAACACGTAGCCGCGCCCTTCATTGGACGGAATCACTCCGTCGGCCACGAGGAAGGCGCAGGAGCGGATATGGTCTGCGATCACCCGAAGGGATTTGTCCTCGAAATCCTGTGCACCGGTCACTTCCGCGACCGCTTTCAAAAGGTTCTGGAACAAATCGATTTCGTAATTGCTGTGAACCCCCTGCATCACAGCGGCGATCCGCTCCAGCCCCATACCTGTATCCACCGAAGGCCTGGGCAGGGGCTTCATGGTGCCGTCGGCAGAGCGCTCGTACTGCATGAACACCAGATTCCAGATCTCGATGTAGCGATCCAGGTCATCCCCTTCGCTGCCGGGCGGGCCGCCGGGCACCTCCGGGCCGTGGTCGTAGAAAATCTCCGAACAGGGGCCGCAGGGGCCTGTGTCCCCCATCTGCCAGAAATTATCCTCCTCCAGACGGGAGAATCGCTCCGGATCAACGCCGACCTTCTTGAGCCAGATGTCTGCAGCTTCGTCATCGCTTACATGAACCGTCACCCAGAGGCGTTCAGCGGGCAAGTTCAAGGTCCCGGTGAGAAACTCCCAGGCAAAGCGAATGGCGTCTTCCTTGAAGTAGTCGCCGAAACTGAAATTGCCCAGCATCTCGAAGAACGTATGGTGGCGGGCCGTGTAGCCCACATTCTCCAGATCATTGTGCTTGCCTCCGGCGCGCACGCAACGCTGGGAACTGGCAGCGCGACTGTAGGGACGCTGCTCCAGGCCGAGAAAAACGTCTTTGAACTGCACCATGCCCGCATTGGTAAACAGGAGGGTCGGGTCGTTCTCCGGGACCAGCGAACTGCTGGGTACTACGGTGTGGCCCTGGTTCTCGAAGTATTTCAGAAAGGCGTCCCGAATCTCGGCACTCTTCATAATCAATGTTCCACAAATTTGATCGGTTAAGGGGCTTGGGTAAAAGGCATGCAATGGTAGGGTTTAGCTCCATTGGACACAAGGGAGCCCCTGCAGGTCATGACCGTCCGCCAGAGCCATGTTCTGCAGAGCTTGACCGGAAAGGTTGCCTCACTTACTGTTGTGCTAGCAACCAATAGGTCTACCGGACCTTTCCGGTCCGGGTTCCACGCTTTCTCTCAGACAGCCATATGGCGGTCCGATCACAACAAAAACGATGTGGAGACGAGCTTATGAGTAGCCTGCAGCCCGGCGACGGGCAAACCCTGAAAACCCTCGGCATGATAATCGGCGCACTGCTGCTGGTGATGGGGCTGTGTATCGGCATCTCGCTGGCGATCTAGCAGCCTGCGATCCGCCCAACCCCTGCCCGGCCCTTACAGGGGATCGAAGGACCCGTGAATGGTTCAGAACCCCAGCTGCGCTTCGCTGAATTCCTTGTTACCCAGTATGTGCAGATGCAGGTGGAAGACCGTCTGACCGGCACCCTCGCCATTGTTGACGATAACTCGGAAGGCATCCTCGATGCCAAGCTGACGCGCGATTACGCCTACCCGGGTCATCAGGTGCCCGAGCAGTTCCTGGTCGGCCTCGCTGGCGTCGGCAAGCCGCGGAACGGGTTTGCGGGGAATCAGCAATACGTGGACTGGCGCTTTGGGGGCAATGTCTCTGATGCAGATGCAGAGGTCGTCTTCGTAGATCACGTCCGCGGGAATCTCCCCTTTCATGATCCTGGTGAACAAGGTCTCTTCGGCCATTCCGTCTCCTTAGACTATTGCTGAACGCGTTTCTGTCGCTGGCGGTGCGCCTCTCTCTCGGCCTCGGTGATCTGGCGCGCTTCACTCTCCATCATCACGGGGATTCCGTCGCGAATCGGGTACACCAGATTGCTGGACCAGCAGATCAGCTCCTGCTTTTCCCGATCGTACTCCAGGGGCGCCTTGCTCACGGGACACACCAGGATGCTGAGCAGTTTCTTGTCGATCATAAAGGTCCTTTGCCTGAGCCATACGCTGAAAAACGGGGACCGTGAATTCTACTGCATACGCGCAACAATTTTCAGGCCCGATCGGGACTTTGCCTCAGTCATCGAGCTCCGGCATGGGGCCGACCCGAAGCTGGGGGTCCAGCCGCTGGTTGAACCAGTTGATGCGCCAGTCCAGATGGGGGCCGGTGGCTCGCCCGGTGGCACCAACTTTCGCGATCAGGTCGCCCTGACGCACCTCCTGCCCTTCCTCGACCAGGATGCGGCTGAGGTGAATGAAGGTTGAGGAGACCCCGTGGCCGTGGTCAATGATGAGGGTGCCGCCCGAAAAGAACATATCGTCATAGGCCAGGGTAACCACGCCGTCCACCGGCGCCGCTACCGGGGTACCGTTCGGCGCCGCCACGTCCAGCCCGTAATGAGGCGTCCGTGGCTCCCCATTGTAGAAGCGCTGACTCCCGTACACTCCCGTAATCGGGCCCACCAGGGGCCACTGAAAGTCTTTCAGGAAATCCCGCCGTTCCAGGTCCTTGCTCCGTGCCGCGCGCGTCAGTGCGCTTTCCTTGCGGATGCGCGCAAGCTGCTCCGGCGGCGGGTTGACGGTCCGCGCGGGCACCCCTTCAACACGCTGGATATGATATTGGCGCTGCTGCACTGAAAATTCGTGACGCTGCTGCTTGCCTGCCGGATCCGTAACCAGCATGGCAACCTGCTCCGGCGCATCCCGGCCCAGCCCGAACACGAATGTACCGTCCGGATCCACCCGCAGAGTGCGGTCCAGAAACTCTACCCGGGAGCCCGGCGCCACTTTGCCTATCAGTAACTGCCCCTGGGTCCACTCTCCGGTGATTTCGAGGCTCATGGCCGGCGACGCGCCGAGGGCGGTGGCGAGCAGTGTGAATAACCAGATACATGCGGTGCGAAGGTGAATACTCATCATGGGAATCGTCGTTATCCGAGAACGGCGGGCAAAGGCCCGGAAAGTATGATCAATGCTAGCACAGGATGAGCATTCCGTCGGTCTCCGGCCTCACCGCCGGCGCCCCCCTGCTGTGACGGTTTTCGCATATACCCGCGCTTCAGCTGCAGATTGTCAGAAGCATTTCACTCACCGCCCGTGCTGAGTCGACGGCGGTCGATATCCCGAAGAGCTGATCAAGTCTGTCGGGGCAGCGAACCCGGCCACCGGTTAGCTGTCTCCTGAGTGCCGGTCCGCGTGGAGGTAGTCATGATTACTGTTGAAGTCGATCCCTCGATCAAAGTGGCCCTGATCAGACCGCAGGGGCTGATCAACAGCAATGACATGGAGACTGCGGTCGGGGTCGTGGAACCCTTTCTGGAACAGGAGGGCCACCTGGCAGGAATGCTGGTGGAAGCACCTCAGTTCCCCGGCTGGGATTCATTTCGCAAGGTTCTGCCCCGCCTGACGTTTTCGGGGGACGAGCACCACAGGATCAGGCGCGTTGCCGTGGCAACGGATACCGCCCTTCCCGGCGCGGAAGAGAGCCTGGGGGCGCATTTCAATCATGCCCAGGTGCGGATGTTTGGTTTCGCCGAGCGGGAAGCTGCGAAGCGCTGGGCGGCGGGCGAGCAGTAGCGAGCCGCACTGCGCTTCATCAACTGCGGACATATTCGCTCCACCGGAGCGGCCCGCGGCAGACCGTCAAGATGATGTCTTGAAACAGCGGGTTAGTCGGGAACCCACTGACCGTGTTCACTGCGGTGAAAGTCTGCTTCCAGGGAAGCGAGGGCCACCCGGTGGGCCGCCTCCTCCAGGCTGATCTTCCGGTCGCGATTGTCGGCCTTTGCATAAACCTGCCAGGCGGCATCGTAAGCTTTCTGATAGGTTTCCCGAGCCGGTACAGGAAGCGTTCTCAGCACGTTTTCCGGTAATTCCGCCATGCGGACGCTAGGCATAAATTTTCCTCCTAAAAATTTTCCCGACCAGAAAAAGATTCGGCAAGCCGCAGCTCACTGAATCGCCATGGAGAAATCGGATGCGGTGTCTTGGCGCTTGCTGCGCGGACTATTGTTGTTTGGGTCTCCTGTCTTTTTTATTTCAGCTGTTCAAGTTTTTCAGGTATTCAAATTTTTTAAGATGTTGAAGCCTGGTGGTGCCCAATCACTGGCTGTGCCCACCCGGCCGACGGTCCGCCTCATGTTGCTGCCGGGTGCCGGTGTGCCAATAAGGCTGACGGGAAAAATGACTGAATACCGCCAATTCATCATCGCGGCTAATCGGCATTTCAAATCGCGGTGCATCTTTGATGGCACTTCTGGCGACGTCCACGTACACCAGCTTTTCGTGCCACGACACCTTTTCTATCCATTGCGGCGCCAGCATGACACTCGGTCCCGGCAACCAGCGGCGGACATCGACCACCAGGTAGCGCACGGCCCAGTTCCTGGAATCCAGAACGAAATCCGCAACGTGCCCGATTTCGCCATCCGCCGCATGGATCCGGTAGCCGATGACCTCGTGCATGCTGCGCAGGTGCGATTCACGAATCTTGCGCTCGTCCGGGGGCTCCTGCCCGGGGCTTGCCTGCTGAAGGAGATCAGCGGGATAACCATGCAAGCCCCAGACATCGCCGCCAACCCAGTAGTAGGGATATCCGAAGTAGGCGTAGTATTCCCGCTCAAATCGCTCGGAGATGGGTTGGTCGGTCTCCGCACCGGGCGCATCTTCGATTTCCTTGCGAGACAGCTTGACGGGTATCTCGCGGGCTTCCACGTTCGGCTCTCCCATGGAAATGGGCGAAATCAGCACCCGTCGCCCCAGCACCCGAGCCGTGCTCGCTTCCATATACCGAAGGGTCCACTTCTCGTCATCGAACAGGAAGTCCTTGGACCGCCCCAGATCTCCGTCCCTGGCATGGAGAGTGAAGTTCTTCAATTCCGATTGCAGGAGCAACATCACCGCAGACCCATATGCAATTCCGACTTCGCTTCGGTTGATACGCGCGGACAGATCAATCGCTCCCATCTGGAAGCAATCAAGTCCCTAGCAATTAGCAACGGCTGTGTAGCAACGGCTGTGCCAGCAACAACGGCTGTGCCAGTGAAGCCGCCTGTCGGAGCCGGCGACAGAAGCACCTTCGGCAATACTGAGGAGCGAGAGACTGCGTGCAACAACTGACGTGAATGATCTTGCCCCCAGGACCTCGTAAGCTGACACGCCGACCTTGTAAGCTGACGCGCCGCTCCTGCAAAACTTACAACTCCCCACGCCTCACAGAGATTCCCGTCTTGGGACGGTATACTCCTTGCTCCACTCCAGAAATGGACAGGAACCCAACTTCAAGCAGGAAGCCCTATCTCCTCATTACCGGCTCAGGCGGGTTCATCGGCTCGGCTCTGGTCAACCACCTGGCCGGCCAGTACCACGTTATCGGCCTGGACCGAAGCGCCAATGAGTCCAACGAGCACTACACATCCCTGAGCTGCGATCTTACTGACGAGAATTCCATTCAGCAGGCACTGGACGAGGCGGCAGAACGGACGGACCATTTTGCCGCAGTCATTCATCTGGCAGCCTACTTCGATTTCAGTGGTGAAGAGCACCCTCTTTACCAGAAGCTCAATGTGAAAGGCACCCGCCTGCTGATCCGCCAGCTCCAGCGGTTCGAGGTCGAACGCTTCATCTATGCCAGTACCATACTGGTCCACCGCGGCGGCGAGCCCGGCGTTCCCATCGACGAGGATTCACCATTGGAACCCCGCTGGGCCTACCCCATCTCCAAACTGGCCGCCGAACAAGCCATCGAGCAGGAATGTGGGGACATGCCCTACGCCATCCTTCGGCTTGCGGGCCTGTATACGGAAGACTGTCAGTCCCCGATGCTCGCCCACCAGATCGACCGGATCTACCAGGACAAGATCACCGGCCATGTCTATGCCGGCGATCCCGACCGTGGCCAGAGTGCGTTACACATCGAGGACATGCTGAGCGCGCTTGCGGCTTGCATCGAAGCGCGTAACAGGTTGCCCAACCACTTCGTGGCGCTCATCGGCGAACCCCTGGTGAGCACCTACAGCGCCCTGCAAAATCGTATCGGAGATGAACTTCACGACGAGCCGGTCCATACCCTCAGTGTTCCCAAGCCGCTGGCAAAGATCGGCGCCTGGGCCCAGGAAAAAGCGGAGCCCCTGATTCCCGACGCCATCGACCAGGGGCAGAAGCCCTTCATCCGGCCGTTTATGATCGACCTGTCGGAAGATCATTATGAGCTGAATATCGCCCGTGCCCGCGAAGCATTGGGGTGGGAACCGCACCACTCTTTGCGCGACGAACTTCCGCACCTGATTGCCCGGTTCAAGGAAGACCCGAAACGCTGGTATCGGGTGAACAATATGACTCCACCCAACTGGCTGCAGGAAGCAACCGAGGCTGCAGAATCTCCGGACCAGGTCCAGGAGCGCCTGGACCGACTGGAAGAGCACCTCGAACACGAGCACCAGCAGTGGCTCTGGGCTTACGCTGTCTCCGCGGTACTAGGCGTGTGGCTGATCACCAGCCCTCCCACACTCGGTTACGCCGACACCCCCATGGCTATCAGTGACGTACTCAGTGGCGCCCTGATTCTGGTCTTCGCCCTGCTGTCGCTGTCACGGTACCTGGCCTGGGCGCGCTGGGGTGCAGCCGCGGTGGGCCTATGGGCGGCGTTTGCGCCCCTCGTATTCTGGACCCCGAGTGCGGCGGCTTACCTGAACGGTACCTTGGTGGGGTTTGCAGTTGCCGGCCTCTCCACCATTGCCAGGCCCACGCCCGGCATTGACCCGGCCGCGCGCCTGCACCGCGCCGCCGTCCCCCCGGGCTGGAGTTATGCCCCCTCCACCTGGCCCCAGCGCCTGCCCATTATCCTGCTGGCCGTGGTGGGCCTGTTACTGTCCCGCTACATGGCCGCCTATCAGCTTGGCCACATTCCCGCCGTGTGGGATCCGTTCTTCGGCGACGGCACTGAACGGATCATCACCTCTGAAGTGTCCGAGGCCTGGCCGGTACCGGACGCCGGACTGGGCGGGCTGGTGTATCTGGCCGAAATCCTCGCGGGAAGCATCGGCAGCCGCTACCGTTGGCACCAGATGCCCTGGCTCACCCTGCTCTTTGGTTTCCTGATTGTTCCCCTCGGCGCCGTCAGCATCTACTTCATCATTATTCAGCCCATCGTGATTGGCACCTGGTGTACAGCCTGCCTGATTGCCGCAGCCGCAATGGTGTTTCAAATCCCCTACTCCATCGACGAGATCGTGGCCACGGGTCAACTCCTGGTAAAGAGGGCCCGCCGCGGGGAACCCTGGCTGCGCATCCTTCTGTTTGGAACTCCGATGGACCGGGAATCAGCGGAATCACCGCTGACCCGCGAGCGCCTCACCACAGACCAGCCCCGCCGTGCCGCCGACGTGTCAGCACCCTGGACCTTGTGCGTGAGTGCCTTGATCGGAGTTCTGCTGATGTTCAGCCGGTTGACCGTGGGCGCCGAACCCGGGCTGGCCCACGCGGATCACCTGATCGGCGCCTTGGTGATTACCGTATCCGTTGCGAGTTTTGCCCAAAGCGCCCGCCCCCTGCGCTTCGTCAATGGTGTGCTGGGCGTGGCGCTGATTGCAGCTCCCTTCCTGTTCTCGGGCGGCAATCTGGCAGCGGGCATCCTGGATGTGGTCCTCGGGTTGGCCCTGATTGCACTGTGCATTCCGCGGGGCCGGATATCCAGCCGCTACGGCAGTTGGGACCGCTATCTGATCTGAGTTTGGCCGGCTTCTGCGGGCAAAAGCCGCTGGTCCGGATCTTGAATCGAATGCATCGCCCGCAGCGAACAACCGCCGCAGGCAGGGAGATCAGTACAAAGGAGCATCCAATGGAGCACACTTACAAACTACTGGAAGTCGCCGGCTCCTCACCCGACGGCCTCGAGCAAGCCATCAATAATGCGATTGAGCGTGTGGGAAAAACCATGCATGCCTTGCGCTGGTTCGAAGTCATCGAAATTCGTGGTGAACTGAGCGACCACGGGGTGAAGCACTGGCAGGTTCACTTGAAGGTGGGGTTGACTCTGGATGAACCCGGCGAATCCTGAGAGAGGTTCAGCAGTGACTAAAAGAGAGAACCGCGACAGCTATTTATCCGAAGAACAGGTAATGGGTCGCGTTATCGATACATGCGACAAAATCAGCCAGTTCCTTGCCACGTTGCGGGAACACTCGGACGATGCGCGCACCCAGCTCCACATCGACAACCTGATTCAATTGCAGGACGAGCTGACTGGCAGGATTGCCGAATACCGGCAGACCGCCCCCTCGAAAGTGAAGAACACCTACATGCAGTACGTGGACCCTGGCAGCGGCAAAGTGGACGAGATGATTGCGGAACACGGGGAGCAAACCTCCCTGGATGACGTGACCAACACGATTTTGGCGCTCAACGGGGAGTTGGCGCAAGAGCTGGAGCATGTCTCCATCAATGAGGGGATTGAGGAGTCGCGGGACGCTTTTGGTAACCTTCAGGCCCTGATCGAGGATACTTGCCACCGCATGTCTGTGTCCCGGAGCATGGCGGATGACATGTAGCATGGAGCTCAAGGGTTCCCACGGAGAAACTAAAATCCCGCCGGTTCGTCTATAACCCAGATTTCCGTTCTATATGAAGTGAAACCCGCTCCCTCGGCTCGGACCCGACCTACATTGCGCAGGCGACTGGAGAGAGTTCCGCTCTGGAGTTTCCATGGACAGACAACCTCTGGCCATACTCGTCGTTAACGGCGAGAACAGAATGGCGACCATTTCCGCCCAGCTTCGGGCCAGTGGATTTCGGTTACTCACGGCACGCTCGGTCGTCGAAGCCAATCGCCAGCTTGATCAGACACTGCCGGACCTGGCGCTGGTGGCTTTGCATCTTCCCGACGGCGAGGGTTTGAGCCTTCTCTCCCATCCCGCGCTCGAAAGCACGCGCAGTGTGATCCTGATCGCCGATGAAGACGACCCCGATCAGGTCCGCCGCGGCTTCCTCGCCGGGGCAGATTTCTTCTTTTGTCACCCGGCGGAAGAGCGCTACCTTGCCGCGCTTTTTGGCGACCTCGCAGCGGAGTACACCAATGACCACGTCACTCCCCTGCAGGGGGACCAACCGACGCTGGAGTCCTTCGCGTTACTGCGCGGCAGCTCGCCGGTCATGCACAGGCTCTACCGCATTCTGCGCAAGGCTGCCTCGAGCCAGGCAGGCGTTTTTCTGGTGGGAGAGCCCGGCACGGGCAAGAACCTGGTTGCGCAGAGCCTTCATTCCTTAAGCCCTCGCGCCAGTGGTCCCTTTGCAAGCCTCAACTGCGGGGCGTCCAATGGCGACAAGCTGGAGAAAGAACTCTTTGGCCAGGAAATTATCAATGGCGGCACGGAAGTTCGCGCTGGCTGTCTGGAGCGGGCCGACGGGGGTACGCTCTTTCTGGACGAAATCACCCGCATGCCCGAGGATCTGCAATTACAGCTGCTTCGGGTGCTGGAGACCGGACGTTTCTGCCGCGTCGGCGGCCGGCGCGAACAGACAACGGATCTGCGCATAGTGGCATCAAGCGCCCGTGATCCGGAAGCCGCCATTAAGGAAGGTGATCTGCGGCAAGACCTTTACTACCGGATCGCCGGTCTGTGCGTGCACGTTCCTCCCTTGCGTCTGCGCGGCAACGATATCCGCGGTCTCGCCGAACATTTTCTGGCCCTGTTCAATGAGGAAGCGGGTACAGCCAAACGTCTCACACCGGATTCGGCGGCATTACTGGATAGCTACGGGTGGCCGGGGAATGTGCGAGAGTTGCGCAGCATGATGCAACAGGCCTTCATCATGGCCGACGAGGAAATAACCCCTGAATATCTTCCTTCACTCCATACGGCAACAGCTGCCGGCGGCGACGTTCTCCAACTGAACATTGGCGATTCCGTGCAGGACGCCGAGAAGAAGCTGACCCTCGCCACCCTTTCCTTTTACAAAGGAGACAAACGCAAGGCCGCCCACACACTGGGCGTCAGCCTTAAAACCCTGTACAACCGCATCAACGCCTACCAGGCACCTACGGCCGATCATAAAAAACGCGCCTCCGCCGAGTAGCGCGCAGCCGCCGGTTGGATCAGCGGCGCTACAGTCCGCACTGTTGGGTTACGGCCTGCGGCCTAACCCAACCTACGCCAACCAACCAGACCCGTAGGTTGGGTTAGCGAAGCGTAACCCAACAAATCGCAGGTTGCAGTGAGCGTCTAATGGATCGCGTCCGGGCGACCGTTGAGGCCGGCCCGAATCAACAGGCGCTTGCCGGGGGCCACCACCAGCGTTGGGTTACGGCCTGCGGCCTAACCCAAGCTACGCCAAACCAACCAGACCCGTAGGTTGGGTTAGCGAAGCGTAACCCAACAAATCGCAGAGTTGCGTTGTGCGTCTAATGGATCGCGTCGGGGCCTCCGTTGAGGCCGGCTCGAATCAACAGGCGCTTCACTGCCGTACTGCCGGGGACCACCACCAGTCCCTGGGAGCGCTGATCCAATCTCATATCCCGCCAACTCAGGCGAACACAAATACTCCCCTCCTCCACATAGGGCCGAACTGAAACATAGTCCACGCGCCCACTGATCGGGTTCACGAGCATGTCATCCACGTGCCCGATCAACTCACCGCTGCCCGTGCAGACGGGTGCATGCATCAATTGACTCGCTGAGTTCACTGCCCCCTCGCTTCTGTTATCTAAATCGCCGGCAAGCCACCCCGGCTTTGCTTACAGGGAGGTGCAGGCAAGCAATATGCAGACCAGAGACACACCCCGCGAATCGGGCCCATGGTCTAACTCTTGCTTTTTCATGCACATGCCCCAGCAAACTTCGGCTACCCGCTCGTCTCCAGCGCCTCGTCGTTTCGGGTTCTGGGTCCTGGCTTACACACCGCTGTGGATTTTACTGGCGGCGGGAGGCGGCTGGATTTTCGGAGCGGCCAGCGTTCTGCTTGCCAGCGCCCTGGCAACCGCACTCGGTCTGCAACCCATGCGCATGCGCCTTGGCCGCTTACCCCTATTTGTGGGGTTTTTCCTGGCTTCTTCCGTCAGCGGCGCCATTGATGTGGCCCGCCGCGCGCTTTCACCCGCGCTGCCTATCGAACCTTCCTGGGAGCGGTACCAGTTCGCCTCGGGTGATCCGCGGATTTGCCTGTTGCTGTCGGCCGTGGTGGGACTTCTGCCCGGTACTCTGGCTGCAAAGGTGGAAGCCGGTGAAATGCACTTGCACGTATTGGATCGCCGCCAACCCTGGCGAGCGACCGTTGAGCAACTGGAGCTGCAATTGCGATCCCTGTTCGATGACCCGACCGGATCGAAGGAGCGCCCGCCATGAGCGCGGTTGCAGTTGTACTGCTGCTTTCCATCATCGCCGGAGTCTGGCGACTGCAACGCGGACCATCCGGTGCAGAGCGCATCCTCGGCGCGCAGATGATGAGCACTACGACCATCGCGCTGCTGTTGGTAACCGCGGAGTGGCAGCAGCAGGATGCACTGCGGGACGTAGCCCTGGTGCTCGCGTTGCTCGCGGCGGTGGTCATAGCCGCGCTTGTGCAACGGCTGCGAGGTACCGGCGATGAGTGAACTGTTGATATGGTTGAGCTGGCCTGCCCTCATCGCCGGGCTGTTCTTCTTCGTCTCCGGATCCGTCGGACTGCTGCGGTTCCCCGACCTGTTCACGCGTCTCCATGCAGTGACAAAGGCGGACACCATGGGGTTCGGCTTCGTGACGCTGGGCTTGATGCTCCGCGCCGACTCGTTGCGCGAAGTGCTTCTCCTGCTGCTCGTCTGGCTGCTGGTGATGGCTTCGGGGACCACCAATTGTCAGTTGCTCGCCCGCTACGGCGAGAGTGGCCACCCTCATATGGAAAACCACCGGAACGGTTGATATGGTCGACCTGATTATTGGCATTCTGTTGCTGGTCCTGGCAGCGGCCAGCGTTTACAGCCACAACCTGTTTGGCAGCCTGGCCCTGTTCGTGGCCTTCGGCATGCTGATGGCACTGGCCTGGGCTCGATTGGACGCCCCGGACCTGGCGCTGGCAGAAGCGGCAATTGGCGCCGGTCTGAGCGGGGCGCTGCTGTTTACAGCCCTGCAGAAGGTCCGACCGAGCGGCCGGCGGGACAGTCGGCCCCACCGGATCTCCGCCTCAGTTCTCGCGCTGCTGATTTTTGCTCTGCTGCTGTACGCTTTGACGCCGACACTGAACGGCCCATCCACTGTTCCGCAGCTAATCCGGGCTGAACTCCCCCGCAGTGGGGTCGACTACGAGGTAACCGCCGTACTGCTGAACTTTCGCGCCTGGGATACGGTGCTGGAAATGGCCGTGCTGCTCATGGCCGTGCTCGGGTTCAGAGCACTGCGACCGACCGGGACGGAAACACCGCCGCCGTGGCCCCTGCTGGCGGCCTGGAGCCGAGTACTCGCGCCAGTGGTTCTGCTCACCGGCGCCTACCTCTTGTGGCACGGAGCCTTCGCGCCGGGCGGAGCTTTTCAGGCGGGCGCGTTGATCGCTGCCGGGGCCGTGCTACTGCGCCTCGGCCACCTTCTTCCTCCTTTGCGCTGGTCCCTCGCTCCTGTCCGTGCAGCCCTGTACGCCTGTCTCATTCTCTTTCTTTCGGTTGCGGCCTGCACCGCCTGGCTGGGCGACGGCTGGCTGACCTACCCCGCGCCTTACGCGAAGGCGCTGATTACGGCGATCGAAGTCTCTGCCACCCTGTCCGTCGCTGCGGCGCTGACCTTGCTGGTGGTGGAAGAAGGCGACGAGTTGCAATCGTGAGCACGGAATTTCTTTATCTCGGCATTGGCGCGGCAATCTGGGCCATCGGGCTGCACGGACTGCTCATGGTGCACCACCTGCTGCGGCGGATTATTGCCTTCAATCTGATGGGCAGCGGTACGTTCCTCGTTCTGGTGGCGCTGGCCGCACGCACTGACCCGCCCGACCCGATGCTCCAGGCGCTGGTGGTCACCGGTCTGGTCGTTTCCATCAGCGCGACTGCCTTCGCCGTTCGCCTGGCCAATGCCCGTGCCCAACACGGATCCGAAGCCGCCCGCAAAGGCGCTGCAATGCAAAAAGGAAGGAGCCCTGATCAACGGTGAATTACGCGCTGCTCAGCCTCAGCCTGCCTTTTGCCGCGGCGCTGCTGCTGGGATTGCTGCAGGGTCTGCGCCCCTTGCCGCGCGCCGCTGGCTTGCTGGTTCTGATTGCCACCGTCCTCAGCCTGGGGGCCGCGGCTCTGGCATTGCAGTCCACCACGGGCGGCGAGGCCCGCCAGTTGCTCACCCTCGGGGGCTGGCCCAGCACCCTGGCCATTCGGTTGTTGCTTACTCCGCTCAAGGCCTTGATTCTGGTTTTCTTCGCGCTCGTTCACCTGCTGGTGGGTTTGTACGCACTGTGCTGCCGGCCTCCGCTTGCGGAGGCTTACTGGCCGCTTTCGGCGTTTCTCCACGCGGCGCTGGTTGCGCTTATCCTCTCCGCGGATTTGTTCAATGTGTACGTGGCCCTGGAGTTTCTCAGCCTGGCGGCCGTGGCCCTGGTAGGACTCAGCGGGCCCCGGGCCTATACGCCCGCACTGATCTACCTGCTGCTTTCGCTGGGCGCCTCCCTGTGTTACCTCATGGGCGTGGCAATTCTTTACGGCCGCTATGGTGTACTGGACATGTTCGTGCTCAGTGACAGCATCCGCGACGAAAGCTCCACCCGCATCGCTCTTTTGCTGATGACTGCCGGGCTGATGCTCAAGGGCGCCCTCTGGCCCCTGCACATGTGGCTGCCGCAAGCCCACACCCACGCCCCCACTCCGGTCAGTGCCCTGCTGTCGGGATTGGTGGTGAAGGGGCCGCTCTTCGTACTGTGGGAACTGTGGAGCAACGTCGCACCCGCGGAGCTGGGGCGGGACATCGGCCTGCTATTCGCGTTGGGAGGTGCAATCGCCCTGGTGGTTGGCGGCTGGTCCGCATGGCGGGCGCCCTTTATCAAGATGCTGGTGGCTTATTCCACCGTAGCGCAACTTGGCTACGCCATGATGGGGCTGGGCTTGCTGCTTTTTCTGCGTGACGGGCGGTACAACGTCGCGCTGTGGCTTTTTGTGCTCGCCCATGGTCTGGCCAAGGTATCCATGTTTCTTGCCGCCGGCGACCTGCAGGAGTCCCTCGGCAGCCGAAGAGTCACTGCCCTGCGCGGAGCCACCCAGACAAGCCCCCTGAGCATGACTGCGTTTGCGGTCGCCGGAACGAGTCTGATTGGCTTGCCGCCCACGGGAGGCTTTCTAGCCAAGTGGGTGCTGCTGGAGCCGATGTTCACCGAGCCCCGTCACTGGCCCTGGGCGTTCGGCGTCTTCCTGGGCACGTTTGTCTCCGCCGCCTATGTATTTCGGGCCGTGGGGCTGGGCTTCTCACGCGCGCCGGGATCTCGCCGGATCCGCCATACGGACCGTTCGGCCCAGTGGTTTGCATTATTGCCCGCCCTACTGGTCTGGGCCATGGCACTGATCGGCGAGGATCTGATTCGCTGGTTGTCGGGAGTCACCCTGTGAAGTGGACCAACGCGCTCCCCCTGCTGGTTGTCCTCAGTTCCCTGGTGCCGGGATTGCTGATCTTCGCTCTGCGCGAGTCCCAGCAAGCTTTGCGTACCACCTTGAACCTTGTGGGAGTGGCGGCCAAGCTGATCCTGGTGGGGATCATGTTGTGGGGCGTCAGCCAGGGCCTCGACTTCCAGTTCCAGCTCCCACTGGTTCCCGACGGTCCCCTGCGTTTGCACGGCGACGCCCTGTCCCTGCAATTTGTTGCCCTGTCGTCCGTCCTGTGGATGGCGACGACGGTCTACGCCATTGCCTATCTGCACTCGTCGCCTTTGCAATCGCGTTTTTTCGGTTATTTCAGTCTCTGCGTAAGCGCAACCGTGGGCGTCGCACTGGCCGGCAATCTGGTGACGTTTCTGTTTTTCTATGAACTCCTGACGCTCACCACCTACCCCCTTGTGGTCCATCGTGGCACCCCCGAGGCGCTGCAAGCCGGACGGGTCTACCTCGTCTACACAATCGGCGGAGGTACCCTGCTGCTGATGGGAACCGCTCTCCTGCATTCCCTGGTTGGCAGCCCGGACTTTGCCCCCGGCGGCTATCTGTACGGTTTGCTGGACTCAGCGCCCGGCACACTCATCGTGGCCTTTGCGCTGCTGGTTACCGGGCTCGGGGTGAAGGCAGCGCTCATCCCCCTGCACGGCTGGCTGCCGCGTGCGATGGTGGCGCCTGCGCCGGTCAGTGCGTTGTTGCATGCGGTGGCGGTGGTGAAGGCCGGTGCCTTTGGCATTGTGCGTATTATCCACGACGTCTTCGGCGCCGAGGTTCTGGTGGAGCTGAATCTGACCCAGTCTCTCATGGGTATTGCCGCTGCCACGATCCTCTTCGGTTCGCTGCGGGCCATGCAGCAGGGAGAAATCAAGAAGCGGCTGGCCTATTCCACTGTCAGCCAGGTGTCCTACATCATTCTCGGAGTGACTTTGCTCGGGCCGCTGGCCGCAGTGGGCGGTCTTGTCCATCTGGTACACCAGGGAGTCATGAAGATCACCCTGTTCTTCTGTGCCGGCGTGTTCTCGGAAACCCTGGGTGTTCACAGTATCCGGGAGATGAACGGCATCGGGCGACGCCTGCCGGTCACCATGTCGGCGTTTACGGTAGGGGCGCTGGGCATGATCGGCATTCCCCCCATCGCAGGTTTCATCAGCAAGTGGTATCTGAGCATGGGAGCGCTGGAAGTGGGGCAACCCTGGGTGGTGTGGTTGTTGGTGGTATCGGGGTTGTTGAACGCTGCTTATTTTCTGCCACTGATCTATCGCGGCTGGTTCGGCGCCGCCCCGGACCACTGGCCCGAGGATCGCTGGACCGGGCAACTTGAAAGCCACTGGATGCTGCTTTTCCCACTGGTTCTTACGGCCGCTCTGGCGTTGCTGATGGGGCTTTTGGCCGGCAGTGCCTTGAGCCCTTCGGGATGGAGCCGCTTCATCATCGAACAGGCTTTCGCTTCGGGGGCCCCATGATCGAGAGCCTCATTCTCATTTTCATACCGGGCGTCCCGGTACTGGCCGCAGCCCTCCTCCTGCTTGGCCCACGCATCATTCCCTGGCTGTGGCTGTCGGGCTTGCCGGCGGTGTTTGTGGCCCTTTTCGCACCGACCGCCTGGCAATTCGAGTACTTGTGGCAGGGCGCACACTGGCAGGCGGCACAAACACCGGAGCGAACCTGGCTGGCGTTTTCAGCGTTGCTGTGGATGGCGGCGGCCGTGTTCGCCATCCGCAGTACGGCAGCGGATGGCCACCGAATCCGGTTCTGGCTCTGCTGGCAACTGGCGCTTGCCGGCAATCTCCTCCTGATCATCGCTCAGGACGCGCTCAGCTTCTACGTGGGCTTTTCGGTCATGAGCCTCGCTGCCTATCCCTTGATCCTCCACTACGAGCGCCCGGAGGCTCGCCGCGCGGGGCGTTTGTATCTGCAGTTGGCCATACTCGGGGAAATGGCGCTACTCGGGGTATTGGCGATGAGAGCCCATGCCGCGGGAGGTGCAACCGCTTTTTCCGTATGGCAGAGCATCCCGGTCGATATCTCCACCACCTTGCTGCTGTTGTTCGCTTTCGGAATTAAGATCGGCTTCTGGCCCCTGCATTTCTGGCTCCCGCTTGCCCACCCGGCGGCACCATCACCGGCGAGCGCGGTCCTTTCGGGCGCCATGATTGAAGCCGGCATTTTCGGGCTCTGGCGCACGTTGCCGGGTGCCGATTCCCTGTTACAGGAGTCAGCCGGCTGGCTGGCGGCGCTGGCCCTGATCACGGCGTTCTACGGAGTGGCGCTGGGATTGTTGACGGACCGCGCCAAGGCGGTGCTCGCCTTCTCCTCGGTGAGCCAGATGGGCTATCTCCTGCTCATCGTGGCGCTCATGTGGCACTACCCGGAACAGGGGCCCGGCCTGGCCCTGCTGCTGGCATTGTTTGCTGCCCACCACGGAGCCGCCAAAGGAGCTCTGTTCCTGGCCGCTGGCCTGCCGCGCCTGCACACGGCGCACTGGATTCTGCTCGCCGTTCCCGCTCTCGCTATTTCCGGACTCCCGCTCACCAGTGGTGCCGCCGCCAAGGGCGAGCTGGAACACCTGCTCGCGCAAAGTCCGTTCGCCCTCGCGGAGGGACTGCTCCCCTTTGCCAGCACGGGCACGGCCCTGTTGCTGTTTCGAGCCCTCTGGCTGCTGCGGCGGGAAAAACAGGGGGGCGACGAGCCATCGATGATGCTTGTGCTCCCCTGGGCCCTGCTTTGTCTGACTCCTCTGGGCTTGCCGTGGCTGCCGCCATTCCAGTCAATGCTGATCCCCACCCTGGAGGCGGGAAAGATCTGGGAGCTGCTCTGGCCCCTGGGCCTTGCGGTTGTAGTGGTGGCACTGGCCCTGCGGCGGGGCTGGCAACGCCCCGCCGGTTACAACTGGACAACGCCGGCGCTGAACCTTTCATTGCGCCTCAAGCGATTGACTCAAAACCCTCCGGTCCCCTACTTCAGGCGCCGCCCCGACTGGCACTGGTGGCGTGACCAGGAGCGTTTATGGAACCACTTCATCAATCGCCGGGACATCGTGTCGGCCAGCCTCTGGCTGCTCTGTTTCGTACTGTTCCTGGGCTTTGTCTGGTAGGTTTTCAGTGCCAGGATTCTGGCAGCCGAACCGGAAATCAAAGGCTGATTGCCATGGTCTGAGTCTCGACGAACTCGTGCAGACCTTCAACGCCTCCCTCGCGGCCGAAGCCCGAGGTTTTCACTCCGCCGAACGGCGCTTCGGGCGTCGGCCCCGTGCCCGTATTGACGCCCACATGGCCGGCTCGAATGCGGCTGGCAACCCGCTCCGCTCGTGCGCTTTGCCCGGAAAATACGTAGGCCGCGAGACCGCGGTCGGTGTCGTTGGCCATGGCTACGGCCTGCTCCTCATCGAAGAAATCGGCGATCGCAATGAGAGGGCCAAAAATCTCCTCCCGACTGCAGGCCATCGCGCCAGTGACACCCCGGAGAACCATCGGCGGAAAGAACGGAGGCTGCGCTTCCGCCAATTCGCCCGGGTCCACGCCCGCTACAGGAATGGCACCCTTGTCCAGGGCATCCAACAGCAGGTTGCGCACCTTGCGGTAGGCCTCGGCATCGATAAGGGGACCCAGATCCACCCCATCGTCCATGCCATTGCCCACCGTGAGTCGTTCCACCTTCTTACCCAGCCGGAGGGCAAATTCCTCACTCACCGAGCTTTCCACAAGCACGCGATTGGCGCAGACGCAGGTTTGTCCCGCAGCACGAAATTTATTGGCAACCAGGTTTTCCACCGCATCGTCCAGATCGGCGTCGGCAAACACAACGAAAGGCGCATTGCCGCCCAACTCAAGTGCGAGGCGCTTCACCTGTGGCGCGGATTTTTCGATCAAGGAAGCCCCGACCTGGGTGGAGCCGGTAAAACTCAACATGGACACCTTGGGATTGCTGCATAGAGCATCACCAATAGGCCCGGCCCTGCCCAGAACAAGGTTGATCTTGCCGGCGGGGAGGGAAAGTTCGGTCTCGAGCAAGGAACACAAGGCAATCACAGTAAGCGGGGTTTTCACAGAGGGTTTGAGCACCGCGCTGCAATCGGCGGCCAGGGCAGCGGCAAGCTTTTTCGCCAGCATGGCGATGGGGAAGTTCCAGGGAGTGATCAGGGCCGCTACACCGACGGGCCGTGGGTAAATTTTCCAACGGCAACTCTTCGGCCGCTCGTGCAACTCCCTGCTTTCCAGCAGGTGCAGGTGCTCAGCGTAGTAGCGGAAAAACCCCGCTGCATACTCCACTTCCACCTGGGCCTCGGGCCAGGGCTTGCCCTGCTCAAGGGTGATGATGCGGCCAAGCTCCTTTTTGTTGTCGCGCAACAATTGGTCAATGCTGCTCAACCAGTGCGTCCGCTCCTTCAGGCTGCTGGATGCGGACAGTGCCGCGCGAGCGGCCTCCACCGCCCGATCCGTTTCCACTCTTCCCATGTTGGGCACCGCCGCGAGCAACTCACCGTCAGCAGGATTGTGGACTTGCACAAGCTCGCCGCTGTCGGCGCCAACCCAGCTTCCATCGACGAAACCTTTGAATTGAACAAGGAGGGGCGAATCAATCATCTGAGCCTCACGTCACTGTGTCTGCAAAGTAATTGCGTGCCATTCGCCAATGTGGTGGCCGCTGAGTCCACCACTCGGCACTTCTATTTTCCTTCAGTTTCAGTCAGGGATGGTATTTGCAAGGGCCACTCCCGTCTCTTCTTCAGAACTGCTCTGGCCTCGGCATGTTGCGAGCAGACGGTCGTCGTGCACGCGCGGGCACGCGCCCGGAATAGAGGGCGGCAACCCCAAGCCAAACGGAACGGTTTCTACAAATTGCCTGTGAATCTTACAGGGATTGTGTCTGGTAAACCGGCCAATCACTGCTGCACGAGGCGCACTTCCGTTCAGCTCTGATGCAGAGTTCAGACCGATGAAGCGCTTTTCGATCGGTCGCACCACCCGCTCAATCAATCTCACATCACGATTCCGGGGAACAATTGATGAAGTCGCGAGCATTGCTTGTTTTCACCTATTCCCTTTGCTGTGCCACACCGGCCCTGGCTGATGACGGTGTTTTCAACCTGGTGTTTGAAAACGACGCCTTCGCGAATACTGACCGCCACTACACGAGCGGAATCCTGTTCGACTACGTGGGGGCGCGGAACGACGCTTCGTCCCGAACCTCGCGATGGGCCCGGAGACTCCCCCAGGTGGAACAGGGTGACGACATCTACCTTGGGTTTCATCTCGGCCATCAAATTTTCACTCCCGACAATACGAGAACCACCGAGTTGATGGAGGACGAGCGGCCCTATGCCGGATACCTTTACGGCGGGTTCTCCCTGACGGCGGCCAACCCACGCGAGATGAATACGTGGAAGGTAAGCGTCGGTGTCGTGGGGCCGAAAGCCAGGGCGGAGGAGTTTCAAACCAGCATTCACAACCGGCTGGGCGTCAACGTGGCTCGGGGCTGGGACCACCAATTGGCGGATGAAACTGTCCTCCAGTTTGATTACCACAAAAGCTGGCGTCAGGTCTGGACCTATTCGCGCAACAACTTCGGCTTCGACCTCATGCCCTATAGCGGCTTTGCCCTCGGAAATGCATTCGTGCATGCCGACCTGGGATTCAGCTTGCGCTTCGGGCGCGGATTGGGGACGGACTTCGGGCCACCGCGCATGCAGCCCAGTCTCCCCGGGTCGAATTTTTTTCGCACCCACAATGGGGGCGGCTGGTATCTTTTCGCCGGCCTGGGTGGGCGCTACGTGGGGCGCAATATATTTCTGGACGGAAATACCCACGAACAGAGCCACAGCGTGGACAAAGTAGAATGGGTGGGAGATCTGCAGGCCGGGTTTGTTGTGAACTCGCCATCCTATCGACTGGCCTACACATTCGTCGCGCGCTCGCGGGAGTTCGAAGGACAGGAAGTCGGCGACAAGTTCGGGTCCATGACCCTGTCTTTCAAGTTCTGAGTCGCAGATGGCGCAAACAATCAGTCCTCCCGGGGCTCCTTGCGAAATCCGCGGACGTGCTTCAGCCGCGACATCAGGCGCAATGTGAGGAAGGTCATCAAACTGACCACCACCGCCACCTCGATCTGTTTCAGCGCCACCGCCATCCCCACAGCACCCGTACTCCACAAGCCGGCGGCGGTGGCCGTGCCGGTCACGATACCTTTGTCCTTCAGGATTGCTCCTCCACCGATGAAACCCATACCGGTTATGAGGCCCTGAATAACCCTCGCCTCGGCTTCTGAGGAGGTCAGTGCCTGAACCCCTGTAATGGTGTAGGCGCAGGCAGCAATCGCAACAAGGGGGAAGGTGCGCAGGCCGGCGGTCCGTTCACTGAGTTCCCGCTCCCAGGCAACCGGAAGCGCCAGCACGTAGGCGGTCAACAAATCAACAAGGTGAGCAATCGCAACAGGAAGGTCCAGATGAAAGATGGCGGCGTCCACGTAGTCAACTCCGGCGGCAGAATTTGGAATCCTCACTAGAGTTCCTGCAATTGCCTCGCCGGACAACGCCTTCCGTGTTGACGCAACTTGCTCCCGCGGCTTTGTTCCGGGCGCACCCATTGTGCGCGCATGTTCTCAGTCGGCCGCCTTCGCGGTCCGGGAACCGCTTCGCAGAAAGGGTACTGGCATGAGTTAAGCATAGCTCCACCTGAACCAGCGCCCTATGGGCGGAATCCACTCAGAATGAAGAGGAATGCTTATGAACCTGTTCAAATACCTTGTCCCCGCCTTTCTGACACTTTTCCTGTTTGGCTGCGACCAGGGCCCTGCGGAACAAGCGGGAGAGGACATCGATGAAGCTGTGGAAGATACCGGCGAGAGCCTTGAAGATGCCGGCGACGAAGCGGAAGATACGTTCAATCAGTAGCGAGGGTTTTCAGTCTGTTCGGCCCAGGCCTTCCGGACCGGAGCCCGGGCAGCGCGGAGAACGCTGCCATCCGGGCCCGGTGCGGCCTCAAAATCCCTCAAAATCCCTCAAAATCAATGGTCGTGGATTCTTCGGCGGTGATGTCGAACTCAATGACTTCGCTAAACAGCATGCTGACTTCATTGTCCAGTTCAGGGTCGTCCACCGAGCCATCGCAGGTAAAAACCGCGTTGTAGCGTCCGCGCGGCAGGAAAGGCGCGGTGAACTCCCATTGGCCGCTGGTTTCCCGCTGCACAAGAGCGGTCGAAACCGGGTCGCCCGAGTCCCCGCGCAGATCCTGGAAGGGAGCCGAGCCGCTGAAGATATAGACGGTGTTGCCTTCGTCATGGTTGACGCCATTCTCGCAGTCCGAGTCCCGAATCAGGCTTTCGTCCACGGTACCCGTCAGAGTGCCACTGCGCTCGGTGCGCACGATTCGCAGAACCGGGTGGAGCTCGTACGCATTATCTCCGCGGTAACGGAGGGATTTGCGCGCGTCGAAGTCGATGGTCAGGTCCAGGTCCGTGTCGTTGTCCACGTTCACATTGAATTCCACCTGTAACCCGTCCATCTCGTCATCCGGTATGGTCATCAGATGACGATCCCCCTCCACGTCTACAAAAAGGCGGGTTTCGTCGAGCAGCAGAGTCAGTGAATCGTAGTCGCCTTCGGGCAGCGAAATATCCAGGATCTCTTCCCGCATGTCGGGCTCTTCTATCAGGTCGAGAAGATCCACTTCCAGGGGACGATCCAGAGTCACCTCCAGGTCGTCAACATCCGCGCGCTGGAAGGAAACACCGGTGATCGTAATGTCCACGCTATCCACACCCGTTGCCGGTGCATCGGCGATCCACAAGCTCAGGTTGCCGTCGCCTCCGCCATCGCCGCTGGAAACGACCCCACGACAAGCGACCATTACCAGCAGACAGAGTGCCGCCAGCAAAATATTTCGTTTCCACGACACTTCCCGTGCAAATGATGCCCTCATGCTTCCATCCGTATGCCGTTGCAGAATGTGATTACGCTACCCGAAATCAGGCGGGCGGATAGCACACGCCAGTGCCACCCAGCCCGCAGTAACCCTGCGGGTTTTTGGCAAGATACTGCTGGTGATAGTCTTCGGCGTAGTAGAACTGCTCCAGGGGCCGAATCTCGGTAGTGACCGGCGAATAACCATTCGAGGCGAGTGCTTTCTGAAACGCCTCGCGACTCTCCTCGGCCTGGCGAGCCTGTTCAGCATTCAGAGTGTAGATGGCCGACCGGTACTGTGTTCCCCGATCGTTCCCCTGCCGCATCCCCTGGGTGGGATCATGGCTCTCCCAGAACGTTTTCAGCAGGTCCCGGTAAGTGATCTGCGCCGGGTCGAAGACCACCAACACCACTTCAGCGTGGCCGGTTCGGCCAGTACAGACCTCTTCGTAATGTGGGTTCGGTGTCAGTCCACCGGCGTAGCCGGCGGCCGTCGAAAACACCCCGGGAAGTTGCCAGAAGCGGCGCTCGGCGCCCCAGAAACACCCGAGCCCAAAGACCGCCTGTTGCAGGCCGGCAGGAAAAGGCGGTTGTATCGGATTGTCGTTGACCATGTGCCGGCTACTGACCCGCACGGGATCGGCCCGGCCCGGCAACGCCGCATCCGCACCTGGCAGTTGAGATTCATGGGAGTGCCACACAGGATACCTCCGTTCCATTAGCGACTCCGGGTGCGGCTCAAAATTCCGGTGGGCCCGGTGGTCTCACCCGAGAGCAAAGAAAATTTCGTCTGCGAATCTTAACACTGCCCTGCCATTTACAGTACAATGTGCGCCTCGCGAAAACAGCACAGCGTGTTCGCGATCTCAAATGTCGGAGCGTAGCGCAGTTTGGTAGCGCACCTCGTTCGGGACGAGGGGGTCGGAGGTTCAAATCCTCTCGCTCCGACCAATTTCCTTCCCGTGTCTTCCTTCCTTTTACCGCCCAACAGTTGCCTCAGAGCAGTGCTGCTGCCCGAGCTGGGGTCTTCCGGTCTGCGTGATACGACCGATTTTTCGACGAATTGAGCAGAATTCCAACCCAACTGCGGGGAATTTCAGCGATCCGTGTCGCCTCAACCTGCCTGAAACATTTTCCACAATAACTGTGGATAAGTTAGTGGATAGTTGTTGGGAAACAGGGCGGGAGGCCTGTAATTTCAGGCCTGTCTACAGATTGTATAAAATTTGTTCTTTATAAATTTATTCTTAAAAAACAATAGGTTAAGAATGTCAATCACCCGGGAGAAAAATCAGTCCCCACGGTTGCCGCCGGATCGCAGGACTTCGACCGATGTGTGCATAAAAAGTTAGTAGGCAGTAACCGTGGAACGGGCATAGCTACATTTCCGCGACACAGTCGCGGTTTTTCTGCCGCCCGGATGGAGCAGTGGAAGCACAATTTTCCATGCCAAAAGGTGGTGGGCGCAGGGGATTTCCGCGCCTCAGGCGCGGAGGTCAACCACGTAGCGGCCCACCGCGTGCCCATTGAGAATACGGGTAAGATGCTCCGGCACCTGATCCAGACTGATGCTCTCAGCCATCCTTTCAAGATTCGGGAGCCGGAAGGCTGTCGCGAGAAGCTGCCAGTTCTCCTCCTTCCGGGCCAGGGGCAGTTCCACGCAATCGACCCCCAGCAGATTCACGCCCCGGAGGATGAACGGGAGAACACTGGCGTGAAAGTCGGTCCCGCCGGTCAACCCGCACGCGGCGACGCTGCCTGAGTAATGCAGCGACTTGATGATATTGTTGAGAATCTCCCCGCCGACACAATCCACACCGTGAGCCCACAGGGGTTTTCCGAGTGGGCGCCGGGTGGCATCCGACAGAGTGCCGCGGTCCAGCACCTGATGAGCACCGAGACTGCTGAGCCATTCACTCTGCTCCAGTTTGCCGGTGAGAGCACAAACCTTGAATCCCAGGTGATTCAACAAGGCAACGCTAAAACTCCCGACCCCTCCGGTAGCACCGCTGACGATCACCGTGCCATCGCTGGCATCAGCACCCATATGCAGCAGCTTGCTCACGCAGAGAGCCGCCGTGAAGCCGGCCGTGCCGATGATCATGCTCTCCTTCAGGCTCAGGTTGTCCGGGCAGCGTACGGCCCAGCCGGCGGGAACCCGGATTCGCTGGCCCAGACCGCCAGCGGTATTCATCCCCAGGTCATAGCCAGAGACGATAACGGAGTCGCCCGGCTGGAAGCGGCCGCTTCGGTCCTCCAGGACCACGCCGGCTGCGTCGATTCCGGGCTGGTGAGGGTAGTCGCGCGTTACCCCCGGTCGACCGGCGGCGGACAGTGCATCCTTGAAGTTAAGAGACGAATAGTGCACATCCACCAGCAGTTCCCCCTCGGGAAGCTGGTCGGTGGTCCTTTGGACGATCCGTTGCTCGAACTGGTCTTTGCCGGTGGGTTCAACCCACAATGCCTTGAACTGCTGGTCGGACATGTCTGACTGGCCTCCTGGAAAAGGTACTGAATGCGGATCAGGAGAAGAAGCGGGTCGTCTGCAGTCGCCCCCACCAGGTGAGCAACAAGCGGTCCAGCGCCTGCTGGGAGGCCAGCCCGAAGCGCTCGGGCAGGGTTTTCCTGAACACATACTCCACTTCAAAAATATCCGCGTCGTCCACCTGAGCGGTCAGGTAGTCGTCGCTGGTTTGGACCTCGTCAATCAGTTGTTTTTCCACGGCTTCGCTGCCGTACCAGGTTTCACCGGTCGCCACGGCATCTACATCCAGTTTCGCGCGATTGTCGCGAATGAATGACTTGAAGAGCTGATGGGTGTCCTCGAGCTCCTCGGCAAACTTCTGCCGATCTTTGTCCGTATTTTCCGCAAACATGGTCAGCGTACGCTTGTACTCTCCCGCCGTTTCCATCTCATAGTCCACGGGGATGCGCTGCAACAAGCGATGGAAATTGGGAAGTTGCCCCACCACACCGATCGACCCGATGACCGCAAACGGGGCGGCCAGGATCCGGTCAGCCACACAAGCCATCATGTAGCCTCCGCTCGCAGCCACTTTGTCGACACAGACAGTCAGCGGGATTTTTCGACTTCGGATGCGACTGAGTTGGCTGGCTGCCAGGCCATAGCTGTGCACCAGACCGCCGGAGCTCTCAAGGCGCACTACAACTTCGTCCTCGGGGGTGGCAACGCTCAGGACCGTGGTGATTTCTTCGCGGAGATTGCTGGTGGCGCTGGCCTTCATATCGCCATCAAAGTTGAGAACGAACACCCGCTTGCGATCGGTCTTGTGGTCTCCAGAGGAGCGTTTTCTAAAGGCCTTTTTCTTTTCCGCTTGCTCTTTCTTTTCCCGCTGCTTGTCCAGTTTGCCTTGAAGTTTTACCAGGTGGGAGTCGAGCACGGCCTTGCGCAGGATATCCCCCATGTGCTTGTACCAATCATTGAGCTTGGTTACCTGGATGTGGCCGTGGTGCTCTCGTTTCCCGCCCCCCTTGTGAGTCAGGGCGCTGATCATGCTGACGATAACCACGATCGCGATAAGAATGGTTGCGGTCTTGGCCAAAAACAGGCCGTACTCAGTGATGAATTCCAAGAATGCTTTCCTTCTGTCTAAGTCAAACACCCGGCTCCAGGGAGCCGGGTGTCAGGCGTCAAAATCGATTCGTTTATTCCCAGTGTTGGAGTGCGGTCCGGGCCGGATCGTTCAATGGGCGGGCAAGGAGGCCCGAGTGCGAGAGCAGTATCTCGTAGAGCGCATCATCGGCCATAGGTACAAAGGTGGCGCTGCCGTACACCGCATCAATCAGGTTGAAGGCCCCGTTCTGGCGGTGAAAGAACTCCCACACGTCGACACCGGTGCGGTTATCGCTGAGGGCGTACACCGTCCTTTCCGCGCTGCGCTCCATCTCCAGAGAGTAATACCGTCCGCTGATGCGATCCAGGCGGAAGCCCGGCTTGATTCCGAGGGCGGCCAGGCTATCCGGCCACTTGATCAGGCGCGCATCCAGTTGCCATTGATCACCCGCCAGTTCGTAGCGGTTTTCCCGGCCATCGCTGTCCACGAGCAGAGCGCTGAATCGTTGGGGCCCAAGTTGTTCGAAACTGATGGTTGCCACGGATTTTTCCGCGACGATTTGCTTGTAGCTGTACAGGTCCAGGGCTGCCATGGTCAGCACGATGCCGACGGCCACCAAGGCCAGTCCGGACATCCCCCGCAACCAGCCAAACAGCCAGCCGGGACGCACGAGAATCTTCAGTGAGAAACCGACAACGATCAAGCCAACTATGATTATTGCTATGGCCAAAACGCTGTAGAACATATAGATGGGCCTCGATCTTCGCCGGGAAATCTGACGAACCCGTCAACAGCAAAGCCCGGGCTGTATCACCGGTTCCGGCTGTCCACAAAGTGTTTTATTAACATGCCGGACAGCGTACCCGCCGGCGGAATCAAGGGCAAGTTTTCGTAATGATACCAGCGAGCGTCGGCAATTTCCTCGTCATCCACGGCAATATCGCCGTGATCATATTCCGCATGGAACCCCAACATCAGCTGGCCCGGAAAGGGCCAGGTCTGGCTCCCGAAATATTGAAGCTCGCGCACCTGCAAGGCCACCTCTTCCGCCACTTCGCGGCGCAGGGCGGCCTCCACCGATTCTCCCGGCTCCACGAAGCCCGCCAATGCGGTGTAGAAGTTCCCCCTCGATTGTTTGTGCCGGGCCAGCAGGCATTCATTCCCCCGGGTAATCAGCACGATCACGCAGGGCGAAATGCGCGGATAGTAATGAAGCGCGCAGCGTTCACACACGCGTGCCCGTTCGCCCAGGTGAGCTACGGTGGGGCTGCCGCACTGCCCACAGTACTGGTGACTGCGGTCCCAGTTGAATACCTGGAGGGCACAGCCGACCATGTCGAATTCCGGGGCGCCGATGGCGCCGTTGCCGATCAGTGCCCGCAGGGGCACCCAGTGAAGGGAGGGAGGTGGCACCGCGTCCGGCGCTACGTCTACAGCGTAGACCGGTCGGCTGCCAAACAGACCGATGTAATGTTGCTCCCGGGGAACGAGCCCGGCGAAGCGCCAGGCGGCCTGGTCGAGGGGCCGCCACATGGGATCATCTCCCATGAGCAGCCGCCCCTCACTCACAACCACGTAGCAGGGCTCGTCCACATCGGCAGGAGGGGAAAATCCGGGAACGAAATCGCTCATGTGCCTGCCCTAGGGTTTGACCGCATGACCGAGCGCCGCGAGGCTTTCTTCGGCGATTTCCAGGATGGAATCCCCCGCGTTTCGGTCGCTTTTTACCGCGTCCAGATAGTACTCCAGACCAATGACCGCATCAGCAAAGGTTTCCAGCAGATGCTGCAGCGCGGCGGGCTGATCGTTGTGCAGCAAGGTATCGCTGACAAATTCCACACAGGCGGACACCACCTGGCTGGCGCGGGCCAGACTCAAAACAGCCATTCCGCCCCGAACGCTCGTCAGGGTCGCCGCAACATTCTTGATGTGCCCCCGATCGTAATTGGATTCAGCGAAAGCGTTCAGAGCCCGTTTCACCAAAGCCAGTCCACTCTCCGCCTCCTGCAGAACGATCAGTTCCGCTTCCGCCAGCTGGCTTGAAGCGATGACCTCCTGGCGGGCAATGGAGTTGGCCTGAGCCAGTTTCTCGTCGGAAAGATTGGAGATCTCCAGGCTGGAGATGGTGCTCTCGATATACAGAACCACATCCGCCACGTCGATCATGGTCTGGGGATCCGCCTCGCCCGGCGAGTCCCGCCAGGCTTCCACCTTGGCCATCTCCTCTTTCAGGGCATTGCTCGGCGAGATCAGGCCAACCACACTGAGGATCTCAGCCACTTTGCCCATCATACCCAGCAGCTCGTCGAAGTCGGAGATCGCGTCCACGCCGCTTTGAGATGCGCGCTCCAGAACATCCTTGATCTTGTTGAGTTCCTCGCGCATGACAGCGGCCACCGAGTGCACGGTGGTGGCGCTGGGCCCCAGGAGAACTTCCCCCTGGCGGCTGAGTTCCCGATCCAGGATGCCCGGAGGGTCGTGGGGGAAAGCCTCGAGGATTTCGGTGGCGCTCTTGGTACTGGCCCCGGAGATCGATACCAGGTACACGCAATCCTTGATCAAAGTGGCCGGAACGTCCTGATCCAGTGCCGCCCTGCCCTTGGTCTGAAGGGCTTTAATCTGCCGATCGATGGCGCCGAACAGCAACTTGCGACCGCGGTTGATCTCCATCTGTTCGGTCGCCATGACCTCAAGCGCAGTGGCAGCAACCCGCCACAAGGTGCCCATTGGCCGATCACCGGACACCGCTGCCAGGCGCTGCATGGCTCGCTGCATCATACCCAGGGAAGGCTTCACCAGCCGCCCCTGCAGCACATTGACCAGCCCGGCCTGATACATGTGGCGCAAGCGCCGCACCAGGGCGGTCAGATCTTCCCCCAGCGCCGCGCTTGTTTGCCCCGGCAAGGGCCTGGCCCGCTGCAGGTCGAGGGGGAAGAAGTAGCTTTCTTCCAATAGCGCCGCTCCACGAGCCTGGCGCAGATCATTGATAGTGGGAATCAGCAAAACGGGCAGCGCGCGGCGGGTCTGCAAGGTATACTCGATGTACCGGGGTATGACGAAGAACGCGTCGGTGAGCGCGCCCAGCCGCCGCTCCAGTTTTTCGTCGCCTACCGTGATCTCCGTCGCCAGAGCCAATGCTTCTTGCGCGAGCAGGTCAGCTCCCTTGAGCTGTACCAGACTCAGAGTGCCGGTGATCTGCTGCAGCCCTTCGATGCAACTCTGCAATAGCTCACTGCTATCCATGTCGGCAACGAACTGCTCGAGTTTCCCGGCAGACTGCTCGATGGTCGCCACCAGTTCGTCATGAACCAGACCAAGGGAACTCAGATTGATGCTAGCGCTTTGGCTCACCGGGTTTTCCTTTCAGTAATGCAATGCGTAAATGCTTAAGCTCATTCTCCCCGCTTGGCGCCAGGTATCTCACTCTGGAAGCGAGCAGGGACCGGGCGGCAGCAGGGGGCTCTAACTTATCAATTTATAGCAGAAAATCATATACGCGCTGGGGTCTTAGCGGATTTCCGCCGGGCGAGGCGTGATGCGCCGCAAAGCCGCTCAATTTCTGATCGGCCTGTTCGCACCCCGTGTAGGGCGCGCAAGCGAGGAAGGCGCAATGTCCGGTCGGTCAGCCACAGAATCGGCAGGCCCGGACTGTGCAGGACTCGCCCGCCCGAAATCGCCAAAATTCAGGATGCAACACTTCCCATGACCACTCCAATGTTTTCCGCCTTCTCCGGCAACTTTCTAGGCAACTCTCCAACGTGGTACAAGCAGGCGATCCTCGGCTTTCTGATCCTCAACCCCCTCGCCGTTCTCGTGCTTGGTCCCTTCGTTACCGGCTGGCTGCTGCTGGTGGAGTTCATCTTCACCCTGGCCATGGCCCTGCGCTGCTACCCGCTCCAGCCCGGCGGCCTGTTGGCGCTGGAGGCCGTTTTGCTGGGATTGACCACCCCGGAGATGGTTTATCAGGAAGTGCTCAACAACCTTACTGTCATTTTTCTGCTGATGTTCATGGTTGCAGGTATCTTCTTCATGAAGGACCTGCTGTTGTACATTTTTACAAAGATGTTTATCCGCGTCCGGTCCAAGGTGGCGCTCTCCCTCCTGTTCTCCGTGTCCGCGGCGACACTCTCCGCCTTCCTGGACGCTCTCACCGTAACCGCAGTGCTCATTGCAGTTTCAGTGGGATTCTACTCGGTCTACCACCGATTTGCGTCCGGAGCTCCCCAGCAACACGACTTCTCCAATGATTTACTGGTGCAGGAGTATCACCGATCGGATCTCGATCGGTTCCGTGCCTTTCTCCGCAGCCTGGTCATGCATGGCGCGGTGGGAACCGCGTTGGGAGGCGTCTGCACCATGGTCGGTGAGCCACAGAACGTAATCATCGCCCAGGTCGCGGGATGGGATTTCGGCGAGTTTTTCCTGCGCATGGCGCCGATCACCATGCCCGTGCTGGTCTTCGGCCTGAGCACGGTGATCGTCCTGGAGAAGGCCAAGGTTTTTGGCTACGGCGCCACACTTCCGGACACCGTTTACAAGGTCCTCGTCGAGTTCGCAGAAAGCGAGGACAAGAAACGCAGTCGACGGGAGCAGATGCAGCTGATTACCCAGGGCGTTTGCGCCCTCCTCCTGGTAGGGGCGCTGGCGTTTCACGTCGCGGAAATCGGATTGATCGGCCTCACCATCATAATCCTCCTCACGTCCTTCAATGGCATCACCGAGGAGCACAGGATCGGCCGCGCATTCGAGGAGGCGCTGCCGTTTACCTCATTGCTGGTGGTGTTCTTTGCGATTGTGGCCGTGATTCACGGGCAACATCTGTTCACGCCCATCATCAACTGGGTACTGTCACAAGAGGCGGAAAACCAGGCGCCCGTCCTGTTCGTAGCCAATGGCCTGCTATCCGCAATCAGCGACAACGTGTTCGTTGCGACGGTCTACATCAGCGAGGTCAGGTCTGCCCTTGAAGCGGGCGAGATATCCCGCGAACATTTCAACAATCTGGCGGTGGCCGTAAACACGGGGACCAATCTCCCCAGCGTGGCCACACCCAACGGCCAGGCCGCCTTCCTCTTCCTCCTCACCTCGGCACTGGCTCCACTGATCCGGCTATCCTACGGGAGGATGGTCATGATGGCGCTGCCCTATACATTGGTATTCAGCGTCGTGGGCATCACGGCCGTGGTAATGGCTTTTTGATTCCAGCACCATTCCGGATCACCGCGTCAGTCAGCGGCGATTAAGTCGGTTGATGCCTTCCAGGGCCGCAGTTCGGTAGGCTTCCGCCATCGTGGGGTAGTTGAATACCGTGTCCACAAAATAGTGGATATTGTTAGCCTCTCCGGGCTGCCGCATGATGGCCTGGCCGATGTGGATGATTTCCGACGCTTCTGCACCAAAACAATGGATGCCGAGTATCTGAAAGGTCTCGGTATGAAAAAGTATTTTCAGAACCCCCACATCCTCGCCACTGATCTGGGCTCGTGCCGTGTTCTTGAAATAGGCGCGTCCCACTTCATAGGGGACTCGGGCGGCAGTCAGCTCTCGTTCTGATTTGCCCAACGAGCTGATCTCCGGGAGGGTGTAGATGCCCGTCGGCGTTTCGGTAATCGAATCGCGTTTTTCCCCCAGGATGGCTGCAGCCACGACTCGCCCCTGGTTGTAGGAAGCACTGGCTAGGCTCGGCCAGCCGATCACATCACCAGCTGCATAGATATTGGCGATCGCCGTCTGATAGCTGCCGTTTACCTGTAACTGACCCCGGTGGTCTGCCTGCAGGCCTACATTTTCCAAGCCGAGGTTTTCCGTGTTACCCGCACGACCGTTGCACCAGAGAAGCGCGTCGGCCTTAAGCTTCTTGCCGGATTTCAGATGCATCTCCAGGCGATCCCGATCATCTGTAATGCACTCGAACTCCTCCCCGTGCCGCACCATTACGCTGTTGTCGCGCAGGTGGTAGCTGAGTGCGTCGGAAATCTCGTCATCGAGAAACGATAGCAATCGATCACGGCTGTTGATCAGGTCCACCTTCACGCCCATACCGGAGAAGATGGAGGCATACTCGCAACCAATCACGCCGGCTCCGTAAATCAGCAGCGTTCGCGGTGTGTGCTGCATCTGCAGAATCGTGTCGCTGTCGTACACGCGGGGATGGGTGAAATCCAGGTCGGCGGGATGGTAGGGGCGCGATCCAGTGGCGATAACCACGTTCTCACAGGTAAAAGTTTCTTTCGCTCCATCGGCGAACGTGACCTGGACCCGATGCGCATCAAGCAAATAACCGTGCCCCTTGAGCAAGCGGATTCTGTTGCGGCTGAAGTGCCGGGCGTGCATGTCCACCTGCTTGGGGATCACCTGACTCGCGGACTCGAGCACCTTCGGGAAACTGATCACCCGCGCATCGCCAATCTCGCGAAACAGAGGATTGGTGTTAAACCGAACCAGCTGCTTGATGGCATGGCGAAGGGCTTTGGAAGGAATGGTCCCCTTGTGAGTGCAATTGCCACCAACGGCTTGCTGGTTCTCTACCATGGCAACGCGCTTGCCCGCTTTCACGCAGGCCATTGCTGCCCCTTCTCCGGCCGGGCCGGAGCCAATCACTAATACGTCGAAATCCATTGTTTAATTGTTCTGAAAAGCGAGAAGAACTCAGGTCACGCAGGTACAGGGAGTCCGCGAGCGCAGAGGGGCTACGGGTCGTATAGTGGAATCAGCTTCGCTGATCCGCTGCTCCGGGGCGGCCCGCCGCGGCGTCATAGGCAAGGTCGGCGTTCGGTTTTTCTCCGGACTCGGCATTCTTTTCGCACCGGCCCGCCTCCCCACCGCAGATATCACAGGCGGTTTTCATACCCAACGCGCTCATGCCGCCGCACGAGCCTTTAATAGGCTCTCGGCCCATGATGACGCCAATGGACATTGCGCCAACCACCAGTAGCAAAATACAAACGCTCAGAAAAACAACCATCATAACTCTAACCAGACTGTAGGAGGATAAGGCGCGCTGTTCAGCTCAGCGCGATCGAACATGGTTTTATTCAGCATCCTTTGATTCAACATAGTTGCCAAACGCGTCGGATTGCCGGGTGAGGAAGTCATCGCCGCGTCGAATGATGAGGTAGAGCGCGATGTCCTCGTCAGCCGCGACCTCCAGCCCTTCTTCGGCCCCGAGCACTGAGAACGCTGTCGCCAGGCCATCTGCCCTTGCAGCGGTCTCGGCCACGACCGTTACCGAAGCCAGATTCTGTCGCACTGGCCGACCCACCCGGGGATCAAGTATGTGTGAGTATATTTGACCGCCCTGCTGGAAAAAATTCCTGTAATCACCGGAGGTTGCGACACCGCCCCGCTCCAGACTCAGGGCTTGCTGTACGCCTTCCGTCTCAAACGCAGGACGCTCAACGCCGATTTTCCACGTTTCACCGTACTGGTTGTGTCCGTTGACCAGCAGATCCCCCCCGACTTCGACGAGATGGTTACCGAGCCCCAATTCCTGCAGTTTGCGGCCCACGTAATCCGCTCCGTAACCTTTGGCAATCGCCGACAGGTCCAGGCTTATGGGCGCGGTCTTGCGGATTGCAGGAGGTTCGTCCCGCAGTTCCAGATGTTCGTAGCCGACCTGGGCCCGTACCCTGGCCAGAGCCTCGTCGCTCGGCACCTGTCCGTTTGTATCCACGGGTCCGAAGCCCCAGAGATCCACCAGCGGACCCACGGTTATATCGAAGGCACCACCGCTCAGATGGCTGATACGCTGCGCCTCCTTGAGCACCTCCATGAGCATGGGCGAGACGGGCAGCCACTCGTTCTGCGGCCCCCGATTGAGGCGCGACAATTCCGAATCCGGCAAATAGGTGGACATGCTCTCGTTGACTTCCGCCAGCCAGTCATCAATGGAGTCACCCAGACCCGGCGGCAACTCGGTGCCCCGTTCCGTCACCACCGTTACATGATAGCTGGTGCCCATGGTCTCACCGGCGAACCGCTCAGCACTGAAGCGGGGCGTATCGCAGGCGGCAAGAATCAACGCCCCCCAAAAGCACAAAAGCGAGGACAAAATCCTTTGCCTCGCTTTTGCGGTGATGCTTCCATGAAATGGTGCGGCCATCGGGTATCTAGCCACCGAAGTCATCGAGAAGAATGTTCTCATCCTCGACACCCAGATCTTTGAGCATCTTGATCACGGCGGCGTTCATCATGGGGGGGCCGCACATATAGTACTCGCAGTCTTCCGGCGCCGGATGGTCCTTCAGGTATTGCTCATAGAGCACGTTGTGAATGAAGCCCGTGAGTCCCGTCCAGTTGTCCTCGGGTTGAGGGTCGGACATGGCCACGTGCCACTGGAAGTTGTCGTGCTCCTCGGCCAATTTGTCGTATTCATCCTGATAGAAGAGCTCGCGCAGGGAGCGGGCCCCGTACCAGAAGCTGATCTTGCGCTTGGAGTGCAGGCGCTTGAGCTGATCAAAAATGTGAGAGCGCATGGGCGCCATACCCGCACCGCCACCGATGAACACCATTTCGGCATCGGTGTCCTTGGCGAAGAACTCCCCGAACGGACCGAAGACCTTGATCTTGTCCCCCGGTTTCAGGCTGAACACGTAGGACGACATGATTCCCGGGGGAATGCCCTGACTCTTCGGAGGCGGAGTCGCGATCCGGATGTTGAACTTTACGATACCTTTCTCTTCCGGATAGTTCGCCATGGAGTAGGCCCGGATCACCGGCTCGTCGTTCTTGCAGACCAGGTCGAAGAAGCCGAAACGCTCCCAATCAGGACGGAATTCCTCTTCGATGTCGAAATCCGAGAACTTCACTTCGAAGGGTGGAGCTTCCAGTTGCACGTAGCCGCCGGCCCGGAAATCCACATTTTCACCTTCCGGCAGCTTCAAAGTAAGCTCCTTGATAAAGGTGGCCATGTTGGGGTTTGAAACAACCTCACACTCCCACTGCTTGACCCCGAACACTTCTTCGGGAATGCGAATTCTCATGTCCTGCTTGACCGGAGTCTGGCAGGACAAACGCCAGCCCTCGCGCGCTTCCCGGCGTGTAAAGTGCGCCGACTCGGTCGGGAGCATGGCGCCGCCGCCCTCTTCCACGATGCACTTGCACTGGGCGCAGGAGCCGCCGCCACCGCAGGCGGAAGCGAGGAACAGCTCATTGTTGGCGAGGGTTTGCAGCAGCTTGTCACCGGCAGGCACAGTGAGGGTACGCTCATCGTTGACGACGATATTGACATTGCCACTGCTGACCAACTTGGAACGCGCAACCAGAATGATGGCAACCAGCGACAACACGATCGCTGTGAACATTGCGACGCCAAGGGTTATTTCATTCATACTTCGCTACCTGCAAATATTGTTAACTGTGAGCCGTTTTTGCGCTTACCAGGAGCCTGTGGTCTCTATCAGCAAATCAGAGGTCGATGCCACCAAAGGACATAAAACCGAGCGCCATCAGCCCCACCGAAATGAAGGTGATGCCCAGGCCCTGCAAACCCGCCGGCACGTCGCTGTACTTCAACTTTTCCCGGATACCTGCAAGTGCAACAATGGCCAGAGCCCACCCGGTGCCGGAGCCCAGACCGAAGGCGATGCTTTCGGGGAAGGAATAGGTTCGCTCCACCATGAACATCACGCCTCCGAGAATGGCGCAGTTTACGGTGATCAGTGGCAGGAACACGCCCAGAGCGTTGTACAGTGCCGGAATGTACTTATCCAGAAACATCTCCAGAATCTGCACCACGGCCGCGATGACGCCAATATAGGTGATCAGCCCCAGGAAGCTCAGATCAACGTCCGGCAGCCCCGCCCAGGCCAACGCGCCATCCGCCAGCAGATACTGAAGGAGCAGGTTGTTGATCGGCACAGTCAGGCCGAGCACCACGATGATGGCGATGCCCAGGCCGATGGCGGCGTCGATTTTTTTCGAGATTGCCAGGAAGGTACACATGCCCAGGAAGAAGGCCAGGGCCATGTTTTCGATAAAGATCGAACGAACGAAAAGACTCAGCAAATTCTCCACGACTTACACCTCCACCGGCTGAGTGTTGCGGGCAATACGGTACTCGGGCTCTTCCACCTGAGCCGGCTTCCAGGCGCGCAGTGCCCAGATCAACAGGCCGATAATGAAGAAGGCGCTTGGCGCGAGCAGCATCAGACCATTGGGCACATACCAGCCGCCTTCGCTGACCCGCGGGAGAATGGTGTAGCCGAGCAGAGTTCCGCTACCAAAAAGCTCGCGGGTGGTGCCCACCAGAACCAGGACAATGCTGTAGCCCAGGCCGTGCCCAACGCCGTCGAGGAAGCTGGCCGTGGGGCCATTCTTCATGGCAAAGGCTTCAGCCCGCCCCATGACGATACAGTTGGTAACGATAAGGGCCACGAATACGGACAGCTGCTTACTGATGTCGTAGGCCACGGCGCGCAGCACCTGGTCTACCAGGATTACCAGCGAGGCAATGATGGTCATCTGCACGATGATGCGGATGTTGCTCGGTATATGCTTGCGCACGAGCGATACGAACAGGTTCGAAAACGCAACCACTGCCGTCAGTGCGATACACATGACGAGGGTCACGCTGAGCTTCGTAGTAACCGCGAGGGCCGAACAGATCCCGAGGATCTGCAGGGCAATCGGGTTATTGTCGAATACCGGGTTGAAGAGGAGTTCTTTGGTCTTCATTACGCGTCACCTGCCTTTAAGTTGCGCAAAAACTTGGCGTATCCCTGCTCCCCCATCCAGAAATTGAGCATATTCTGCACTCCGCGCGTTGTCAGCGTCGCACCGGAGAGGCCCTGAACCTGATACTGGGCGTTGGGGTTGTCCGGCTCCACTTCGCCCTTGACCAGCTGGATGTCCACCTGCCCGGGCTCCTGCTCATAGACGCGCTTGCCTTCCCATTGCTCTTTCCAGCGGGGGTTGTCCACCTCGCCACCGAGACCCGGGGTCTCCTGGTGCTGGTAGAAGCCAAGACCGATAACTTCGTAGTTCTCCGCCTCCAGAGCGATGAAACCGAACAGTGTTCCCCACAGGCCATAACCGCGAATTGGCAGAATGATAGTTGTGGGTTCACCGCCGCTTCCCGGCACCTCATAGACGCGGGCGTATTTTTCCTGGCGATTGATGCTGGCGATATCCTCGTCGTCCGTCAGCGGCGTGGACATTTCCGGGTCCCGGCTGGCGGTCAGCTCGTCGTACTCGGTCGGATCCACTGCGTCCGTGTAGGTGCCCGATTCCAGATCCACGACCCGGGTATTCACCGCCTCGAACTGCTCCTGGACGCTGCGGTCCTCCTCGAGCATACCCGCAATGGAGAGGATGTTTCGCTGAATGTCCGCGCGGCGGTTCTGCTCCTGGTAGGGCTTCAACATTACCGCTGCGGTCGAGACCACCACCGCGCAAACGAGGCACAGAATGGTGGCAACCGTAAATGTCTTCTTGATCGTATCGTTGCTAGACACGCGCTAACCTCCGCTTGACGTTGGCCTTGATAACGAGATGGTCAATGAGCGGAGCAAAGAGGTTGGCAAACAGGATTGCCAGCATCATGCCCTCGGGAAATGCCGGGTTGACCACCCGGATCAGCACCACCATGAAACCAATCAGGGCGCCGAACCACCATTTGCCCACATCAGTCATGGAAGCGGAGACCGGATCCGTCGCCATGAAAATCATGCCGAAGGCGAAGCCGCCCAGTACCAGGTGCCAGGCCGGGGACATGGCAAACATCGGGTTGCTGTCGGAACCGATCATGTTGAACAGCAGCGCAGTGGCGATCATTCCGATCAGAACACCACCGACGATGCGAATGGAGGCAATCCCCATAAACAGGATGACGGCACCGCCCAGCAGAATGGCCAGGGTCGAGGTCTCGCCGATGGAACCGGGGATGCGGCCCAGGAAGGCGTCCAGCCAGCTCACCTGTTCCTGCAATGCAACCATGCCATCGGAAGCCGCAATGGACAGGGGCGTCGCCGCCGTGTAGCCGTCCACGCTTGTCCAGACCGCATCCCCGGACATGGAGGGCGCATAGGCAAAGAACAGAAATGCGCGCCCGGTGAGTGCCGGGTTAAGGAAGTTCTTGCCGGTCCCGCCGAACACCTCTTTCCCGATCACCACGCCGAAGCTGATGCCGAGGGCCGCCAGCCAGAGGGGAAGATCCGGCGGACAAATCAGTGCAAACAAGACAGAAGTAACGAAGAAGCCCTCGTTGATCTCATGGCCACGTTTGATAGCGAAAAGGACTTCCCAGAACCCGCCGACAATGAACGTTACTGCGTATATCGGCAGGAAGTAGGCAGCTCCGTGCCAGAAGTTGTCCCACCAGCTGTTGGGGTCGTAGCCCGCCAGTAGCTCGATGATCGGCCCATGCCAGTCGGTCACGCCGGCAATCCCCTGAGCTGCCATGATGGTGTTGGCGTGCCAGCCGATGTTGTACATACCGTAGAACATCGCCGGAAAGGTACACAGCCACACGGTGATCATGATGCGCTTGAGGTCGATACCGTCACGCACATGGGCAGTGCTTTTGGTGACATCACTCGGCTGGTAGAAGATGGTGTCCACTGCTTCATACAGCGCATACCACTTTTCGTACTTGCCGCCCTGATGGAAATGAGGTTCCAGTTTGTCGAGCCAGTTACGTACTACTTTCACGGCTTAGCCCTCCCGCTCGATTTTGCTGAGATTGTCCCGCAGGATGGGGCCGTACTCGTATTTGCCTGGGCATACAAAGGTACATAGGGCGAGATCTTCTTCATCCAGTTCCAAACATCCGAGCTGCTGCGCCGATTCCGTGTCGCCAACAATCAGAGCCCGGAGCAACTGCGTGGGTAATATATCCAGGGGCATGACCCGCTCATAGCTGCCCACCGGCACCATGGCACGCTCACTGCCATTGGTCGAGGTGGTAAAGCTGAACTTCTTGCCCTTGAGGAAGTTTGACAGGTAGATCGGCAGCGCCGAGAAGCGGTCACCGCCGAGCTTCAGGTAGTGGAGGAAGGGCCGATCGCGACCTTCCAGCAGTACGGACACCTGGTTGTGATAGCGGCCGAGGAAGGCAAAAGGTCCGTTTGCGTGGCGGCCCCCAAACACGGACCCGGAGATGATGCGGTTTTCACCCGGCTGCAGTTGTCCCGCGGTCAGCTCCTCCAGGTTTGCGCCCAGACGCGTACGAAGCAGGCGCGGCTTCTCCACCTGGGGACCGCCCAGGGCGACAACCCGTTCCGCGGAGACCTGGCCGGTAGTGAACAGACGGCCATAGGCGATGACGTCCTGATAGCCGATGGTCCAGACCGTCTTCTGGCTGCTGACCGGGTCCAGGAAGTGAATGTGGGTTCCGGCATTGCCCGCGGGGTGCGGGCCACCAAATTCGTGCACTTCAACCTGGCTGCCGCTCTTGATATCCAGCTGGGCATTGGCTCCTGTGCAGACAAACACCTTCCCGTCGGTCAACCGCGAAAGCAGCGCCAGGCCGTTATTGAAGTCTTCAAGCGCTTCACCGATGACAACACGCGGGTCCGCCGCCAGCGGCTGAGTGTCCACGGCGGTAACAAAGATCGAATGAGGCTCTGACTCCACATCCGGGACCTTGCTGTAAGGGCGCGTTCGCAGTGCGGGCCACTGGCCGGAATTGATGAGGTTCTCCCTCACCGTTTCTCTATCGAGGCTCCCCAGCTCCCCGGCTGAATAGCTGGCAAAGGTTTCGCGCTCATCCCCTTCCACATCGATTACGACCGACTGGAGGACCCGCCGGGCGCCACGATGGATGGCCGATACAGTCCCGGACGCGGGTGCCGTATAGATGACCCCCGGAGTCTTCTTGTCGGTGAAGAGGGGCTGACCCAGCTTGACCTTGTCGCCCACCTGGACGGCCATCGTGGGCTTCATGCCGTGATAATCGCTGCCGAGCACGGCCACGGAACGAACCGGTGGGGCCTCGGCGATGGACTGCTCCGGCTTGCCGGTGATGGGTAAATCTAATCCTCGACGGATCTCGATCATACGTCTAAGCCTAATCTAATTCGAAAACGGAGATTGAATGCTCATCTGTGAATCCGGCAGGAGCGATGAGCCGAGGGAAGACCTTCAGAAGGCAACGAGGCCATGCAGAACTTTCTTCGATGGACAGCATTAGCTGGCGAGCCTGAGAAATATCCAACACTGCTTCGTGCAACCCCAATGGAACTTCACCCTTGAGTGCAATCGATGTCCACGCCGCCGACATCCCCGCCGCGCCCATGCGCGGCACAGCCCGGGCACCCGCCCTCAATTCCGAATGCGCTGCAGCGAGATCCTTGCGAGGCTGCCAGTCCGGCAAAGGTGGTGATCGGCGAAACGCCCAGGCCAAAAATCGGGCGCAATTATAAAGATGACGCCTAAACCTTTCCAGTTTTAATCGCTTTTTTTGGCATTGGAAGTGTTTATCGCAACCACTTTGGTGCAAATTGCGCGCAATTGGCGCAAAACCCGGTGCACAGGGCCATCAAACCCGGTCGGGCAACACAAGAGGAGGAGTGCACGGGAGCCACCCGGGGAGGGGCTCCCGTGCAGAGAAGGCCGGGACTAAAGCTTGCTGTCCAGGGGGTACATCCGATACTGGACGCCGGCCATGTCTTCCAGGCAACGAACCACCTGGCAGCTATAACCGAACTCGTTGTCGTACCAGCAGTAGAGTACCGCGTTATCACCCTCTACGATGGTAGCCCGGCTATCGAAGACACAGGCGTGGCGCGAGCCTACGAAATCCGTCGAAACCACCTCCGGGGACTGGGTATAGTCGATCTGGCGTTGCAGCTCCGAATGCAGAGCCACATCCCGCATATGATCGTTCAACTCGTCCTTGGTGGTTGCCTTGCCCAGACGGAGGTTCAGAATGGCCATGGAGACGTTGGGTGTGGGCACACGGATAGCGTTGCCGGTCAGCTTGCCCGCCAGTTCCGGCAAGGCCTTGGACACAGCTTTGGCAGCGCCGGTTTCGGTCAGCACCAGGTTCAGAGGTGCGCTGCGGCCGCGCCGCTCTCCCTTATGGAAGTTGTCGATGAGGTTCTGGTCGTTGGTATAGGCGTGGACCGTCTCCACGTGCCCGTGGATCACACCGTACTTCTCCATCATGACCTTCAGCGGCGGAACGATGGCGTTGGTGGTACAGGAGGCAGCGGAGATAATCCGGTCATCGGCGTTGATCTCGTCGTTGTTGATGCCGTAGACGATGTTCTTGATATCCCCTTTACCCGGCGCGGTCAGAATGACCTTGCTGACCCCGGGACACTTCAGGTGCTGGCTCAGGCCGGCTTCGTCGCGCCACACCCCGGTGTTGTCCACAACCATGGCATTGGATATGCCGTACTGTGTGTAGTCCACTTCGCTCGGAGAATCGGCATAGATCACACGGATTTCGTTGCCGTTACAGATCAAACTGCTGTTTTCCTCGTCGATACGGATGGTGCCCTTGAAAGAACCATGTACCGAATCCCGACGCAGCAGGCTGGCGCGCTTGACCAGGTCGTTGTCGGACTTGCTCTTGCGCACCACAATGGCCCGCAGTCGCATGATATCGCCGCTGCCAGCCTTGTCGATCAGCAGACGGGCGACCAGGCGGCCGATACGGCCAAAGCCGTACAGAACGATGTCCTGGGGCGCCGGAATCGGGCGGTGGTCGGTGCCTACCAGCGCACCCAGCTCACTCTGAAGAAAGGCCGGTATATCGGCGCCGTTACCATTGTTCACCTTCATGTGCTTGACGGTCAGCTTGCCCAGGTCCACGTGGGCATGACCCAGATCCAGCTCCGAAAGCGCCTGCAGGATGGGAAAGCTCTCGAATTCCGACAATTCGTTGGACTCGATCTGGCGCACAAAACGGTGGGCCTTCATGATGTCGATCACCGAGCGGTTTACCAGGGAGCGACCGTACATGTAGATTCCTACATTGCGATCCCGATTCAGCTTGCCGATCAGGGGAATCATGGCTTCCGCAAGCGCTTCCCGTTGCTTCCAGTCTTTAAAATAATCGTCCGGTCTTGGTCGTTGCTTCACGTATGGCTACCTTCTCGTCGTAGGAAAACAAACTCGGGTGATTGCGCCCGCCCCGGCCCCTTTGGCGCGACTCGCGGGGGTCGATATTATCCCGGCAGGCTGGAGCTAATGCAACAGAGAAGCCCGTGGCACAGATTGCCGTGGCACAGATTGCGCATCCGGTTCTGCCCCGCTCCGCACGAATGGGTGAAACTCGTTACAATACCCGCCGCTCTCGGATCGACCCAATTCGTCGTCTCCCGTCTCCCCGGCCTGACCTAGGACTCCGTGGCCACTCGGGGGACATTCACCACAGCAGCAGACAGTGCAGGACCCATGACAGCAGAGAACCCCCTTCGACCGCCCTACCCCACCCGTGCCGGCGACCGTCGCCGCTGGGGGTCCCTGCACGGAAGCGCGGCAGCGCTCTGCGTCGCTTCTGCTGCCGGCACCCACGAGAGCCTGACCGTAGTCATCACCGCCAACAGTGCCTCGGCGGCCGCCCTGGAGGCCGAGCTGGGGTTTTATCTGAACAATGACGAGGGCCTCGCCCTCCCGCTGCTTCAGCTGCCCGACTGGGAGACCCTGCCCTACGACTATTTTTCGCCCCACGAGGACATCATCTCCGACCGGCTGCGCACCCTCTATCAGCTGCCCATGCTCAAGCGCGGGATCCTGGTCGTCCCGGTAACCACTTTGTTGCATCGACTGGCTCCGCCCGAATATCTACAGCAAAACAGCCTGATGCTGGAACGGGGCCAGAAGCTGGAACTCCTTGCCATGAGCCAACGGCTCCAGCGCTCCGGCTACCGCAATGTGGAGACCGTGTATGAGCACGGTGAATACGCCGTCCGGGGCTCGCTCCTTGACATCTATCCCATGGGCAGCCGTCTGCCCTACCGCATTGACCTGTTCGACGATGAAATCGAGTCTCTTCGCACCTTTGATCCGGACACCCAGCGGACTCTGGAACAGATCGACTCCGTCCGACTGCTGCCCGCCCGCGAGTACCCGCTGGACAGGGATGGGATTACCCGCTTTCGCAACCAATGGCACCAGACCTTCGACGTGGACCATCGGGCCTGTCCGCTGTACCAGGAGGTGAGCGCCGGCGCCGCCCCCGCGGGCATCGAGTATTACCTGCCGCTGTTTTTTGACGAGTGCGGCACCCTTTTCGACTACCTGCCCGAGCAGAGTCTTGTTTTCACCCTGGGGGACCTGGAAACCGCAGCCAACAACTTCTGGGAAGAGGCCAGCCGTCGCTATGAAAGCCGGCGTGTGGACCCGGAACGGCCGATTCTGCCCCCGGCCGCCATTTTTGTCGGCAGCGACGGGCTGTACGGCGCCCTCAAGGGCTACCCGCGGGTCGATTTGCAGGGCCCCGAGTCGGAGGCCGCAAAAACCACCGAGTTCGCCACGGCCCCGCTGCCGGACCTGACGATCAATGCCCAGCTGGCCAACCCCCTCAGCAAACTGGAAAATTTTCTGCTCGCCAGCGACGAGCGCATTCTGTTTTGCGCCGAATCCGCGGGCCGGCGGGAGACACTGCTTGGGCTTCTGAGCAAGATCGGGGTAACCCCCGAAACCTGTGATTCCTGGGAAGGGTTCCTGGCATCCGACGCGAGGCTGGCCATTACCGTAAGCCCCATGGACCGGGGGCTCGTTCTTGCCAGCCAGGGCGTCGCGGTGATTACGGAAGGCGAACTGTTCGGAAACCAGATCCAGCAGCGCCGGCGCCGCCGTCAGAGCCAGGAGTCGGCCGACCAGGTAATCAAGAACCTGACGGAACTCAGCATCGGCGCTCCCGTGGTGCATGTGGATCATGGTGTGGGTCGCTACCGCGGCCTGCAGATCATCGAAGTGGAGAATCAGGCCCAGGAATTTCTCGTGCTCGAGTACGCGAACAATGACAAGCTCTTCGTTCCTGTGGCCAACCTCGAACTGATCAGTCGCTACACCGGCGCGGATGAAGAGTCGGCGCCTCTGCACCGGCTCGGCGGCGAACAGTGGCAGAAGGCAAAACGCAAAGCAGCGGAAAAGGTCCGGGACGTAGCGGCCGAATTGCTGGATGTCTACGCCCGGCGCGCCGCCAAACCCGGCTTCTCCTACCGGGATCCGACTGCGGATTATGAAAAATTTGCCCAGGCCTTCCCCTTTGAAGAAACTCCGGATCAGGAGGCAGCCATCGAAGCCGTGCGCGCGGACATGTTTGCGCCTCAACCCATGGACCGCCTGGTGTGCGGTGACGTGGGCTTTGGCAAGACCGAAGTGGCCATGCGCGCAGCATTCATCGCAGTTCAGAACAACAAGCAGGTGGCTGTTCTGGTCCCCACCACCCTGCTGGCGCAACAGCACTACGCCAACTTCAAGGACCGCTTTGCGGACTGGCCGGTGACTGTGGAAGTTCTGTCCCGCTTTCGCAGTACACGTGAAGTGGAAGGAGTGCTGGACAACCTCCGTGCCGGCAAGGTGGACATCCTTATCGGGACCCACAAACTGCTGCAGTCGGGAATCGAATATCAGAAGCTGGGCCTGCTGATCATCGACGAGGAACACCGCTTTGGCGTGCGACAGAAGGATCAACTCAAAGCGCTGCGTTCCGAGGTGGACATTCTCACCCTGACCGCCACACCGATTCCGCGCACTTTGAACATGGCCATGTCCGGCATTCGCGACCTGTCCATCATCAGTACCCCGCCGGCCCGGCGCCTTTCGGTCAAAACCTTCGTGCGCCAGCATGATCAGGGCCTTGTAAAGGAAGCCATTACGCGGGAGGTTCTGCGCGGAGGGCAGGTTTACTACCTGCACAATGAGGTGAAAACCATCGAAAAGACGGCCCGCGAACTCCAGGATATTCTTCCCGAGATCCGCATTGCCATTGGCCACGGGCAATTGCGCGAGCGTGAACTGGAACAGGTCATGAGCGACTTCTACCACAAACGCTCCAACGTTCTGGTCTGCAGCACGATTATCGAAACCGGCATTGATGTGCCCAATGCCAACACCATCATCATAGACAGGGCGGACAAGTTTGGCCTCGCTCAACTGCATCAGCTACGCGGGCGCGTGGGGCGCTCTCACCACCAGGCTTATGCCTACCTCCTTACACCGCCCCCCAAGCAGATGACCAAGGATGCGGTCAAACGCCTGGACGCCATTGCCAGTACCGTTGATCTCGGAGCCGGCTTCGTGCTGGCGACTCACGACATGGAGATCCGCGGAGCCGGCGAGCTCTTGGGCGATGAACAGAGTGGGCAGATTCAGAACATCGGCTTCTCCCTGTATATGGAGCTTCTGGACCGGGCGGTGAAGGCGCTGCGGGAAGGCAAGACGCCGGACGTGGACCTGTCCCAGCCCGAGAGTGTGGACATCAATCTGCGCGTTCCCGCGCTGATCCCCGACGACTACCTGCCCGACGTCCACACCCGCCTGATCATGTACAAGCGCATCGCCGGAGCCCAGAACGAGGAGGAGTTGCGGGAGCTGCAGGTGGAAATGATCGATCGGTTCGGCCTCCTGCCCCCCGCGACCAAGAACCTGTTCCGCATTAGTGAGATGAAACTCCGGACGGCCGCCCTGGGCATTGCCAAACTGGAAGCCGGTGGCCAGAGCGGGCGTATCGAGTTTGCCCAGCACACCAGCGTAGATCCCCTGGTAATCGTCAAACTGGTGCAAACTCAACCACAAAACTTCCAACTCAGCGGTGCTAATCATTTAAAATTCAGCGCCGATATGGACAATAGCGAAGCCAAGTTCGACGCCGTCGAACAGGTCCTGGACCTCCTCTCCCGCAAAGAACAGGCAGCCTAAATGAATTCATCAAATTCCAATTGCCACCCTGTGCACACCATCGTGCGCGGTTTCAGCGTGATGTGCGTGCTGGTTCTCGCCGCCTTTCCGGCCTGGGGGCAGACCACTGCAAGTGAAGAGCGCTGGTACCAGGTCGAGCTGATTGTCTTTGAGCAGGGTGGCGACCCCCAGGACGGTCAAGAGAATTGGCGTACCGACATCGAGCTGGATTACCCCCTGCGGTGGCGGGAACTGCATGACCCCGATGCACCCACCACAGTAGAAGAGGGATCGCCGATCGGCGAGAGCCGGGGTGAATCCGGCAGTTCCGACGATGAGGCGTACGTGCTTCTGCCCGATGACCAGCTGGGTCTGAATGCCGAGCTACGCCGCCTCAGGCAAGGCCGACAGTACCGTGTGCTGTTCCACGGCGGCTGGAGACAACCTTTCGTGGAAAACCGCCGTGAGCCGAGCATCCTGATCTTCGGCGGGGAGGAGTTCGGGGATCATCACGAGTTGGAGGGCAGCATCAACCTCAATCTTCGAACCTATCTACATATTGAAACCGATTTATGGTTATCCCGATTTGCAACCAACTTCGGCCAGGAGCGCCCACCCTGGCCTCCCCTGCCCTGGCCACCCAACCGGCCCCTTGAGGCCGATCAGCTGTTCACCATTGATGACCGGGGCAGCGGTCTTTGGCATCAGCTCAATCAGGGTCGTGAAGATCAGTTCGACGAGATTTTGTCTCAGCCGTATGTGGTCGAGAACATTGTCGGGATGCAGCAGGAACGCCGCATGAGAAGCGAAGAGCTTCACTACATCGACCACCCGAAGATGGGCGTGCTCGTGAAGCTCACGCCGTATGAAAAAGAATCCGAAGAGAACAGAGTCGACTAGGTAATCGACCCTTCAGGTCCTGGAGCCCGCCAGGCGCTCCGGGGCCCTGCTACAGGCACACCACGTCTTCAGCCTGCAAGCCCTTCTCCCCCTTCTGCATGGCGAACTCCACCTCCTGACCCTCGCTCAGCGAGCGGAAGCCTTCGCCGCGAATATTGCGATAATGGACGAAGATATCGTCGCTGTGCTCACCGCAGGTGATGAAGCCGTAGCCACGGGCGTTATTGAACCATTTGACTGTGCCTTTAGATCGATCACTCATACTGCTACCTCTTATTGTTATGAAACTCCATGTACTGCTGCATCTCCATGTTGTTTCAAATGATACCGACCCCTTTGCTGAATCCGAACCCATTCGGCTCACCAGAAGGGAACTCACTTCCGCTGTGCGAAACAGGTCCACTCCCAGGACGTTCTTTTGTCGCGGCTGCCGCCTCGCGCTCCGAGACTAACCGACGAGGCTCTGCTACTCAAGTCACCCAACCGCGGAAAAGGGTGGATTTTTTTATCGAGTATTTCCCTGAGCTTATCGCTGTGCAAGGCCGCTTACCCGGGCCACCCGAACCAACGGTATACCGGCCTCGCCATCATCAGACCACCTGAACCTCACCGATCGAGGACCGACGTTGCTCGACATTCGGCGTTCCGCACGGTGAAAAAATAACAAAAAGGGTGGTTGGCGTGCAGCGTTTACATGCCTACAAACTTCTTTGTACGCCAAATTTTCGGTACCGCGAACCGGAACCGTCGGGCTGATGCCGCCAAATAGCTTGGAGCCTCACCGAAATGTCTTATATCCGCGCGTTCTGAGTAGCGAGGCTCGAAAGCACCATCCCGATCAGCTTCTTTGCATCCTCGACACCCACGGCGAGTTGACTGTAGACGCTATCAAGGCTCAATGGGACTGAATCGAGACCCGCGGCCCAATTCACAACCAGCCCCAGCGCCGCGTACGGCAATCCCAATTCCCGCGCGAGTATCGCCTCCGGCATACCGGTCATTCCCACAAGGTCACAGCCGTCGTTTCTCAGGCGACGGATTTCTGCGGCGGTTTCGAGCCGCGGCCCCTGGGTGCAACCATAGACCCCGTTGGGAATAATTTGCAGATTGCGTTCCCGTGCAAGGTCCAGCAGGCGCTGGCGCCACTCTGGACTATAAGGATGTTCGAAATCCGTGTAATTCACCTGTTCGCCGCAGTCGTCGAAGAAGGTGTGGTCGCGCCCCCAGGTGTAATCCACGATTTGATCCGGACACACCAGGCACCCGGGCGCCATATCCGCACGAATTCCGCCAACCGCGTTTATCGCAAGCACTCTCGCAGCTTTCAGCTCGTGCAGTGCCCAGATGTTCGCGCGGTAGTTGATCCGGTGAGGCGGAACCTTGTGGCCGGGGCCGTGGCGCGGCATGAATGCGAGCTTCACCCCCTCCAGCCTACCGACCGTGACAGGCGCCGCTTCACCAAAAGGGGTGTCACGAACTGCGGTCTGCGCGTCTTCCAAGGCGTCGAAACTGTTGAACCCGGAGCCGCCGATGACAGCGAGATGAACGGTGTGTGTAGCCATTTGGTTGGATCTTGTCTGCGTTGCGATTGCGCGCGTCTTGATTTGTGTTATTTCTTGTCGCGCACTGCATAGATGCCCGGCAGGTTTCGGCCATAGCCTTCCAGGTCCATTCCGTATCCGAAAACGAAGCGGTCCGGAACTGTCAGGGCGGTGAAATCTGCCTGCTTCATCGCGCGGTTCCGCGCGTGGTCCTTCTGGACCATTACGGCCGTTTTTACATCCGCTGCACCCCGGTCGCGGCACCAGCGGGTCAGTGCCTGAAGGGTATAACCTTCGTCAAGGATATCGTCAGCCAGCAATACGCGACGACCCTCGATCACTTCCCGGGCCTGCGCATGCCAGTCGAGACGCCCGCCCTGGCGTGCCTCGCCGTAGCGAGTCGCATGGATGTAGTCCCATCTGAGCGGCATGGACAGGTGAAACATCAGTTGGGTGGAGAACGCCACACCGCCATTCATGACACAGAGCATCAGCCATTCACCGCCAGCCAGTTGCGCGTTGATGTCCCTGGCCAATGCTGCAATGGCCTCATCAATCTGCCCTTGGGTGTAAAGTAAATCGCTGTTCTCGATCAGATGTCCGGCAGAAAAACGTTCACTGCTCATAGATGACGAACAATCACCCACGGCTTGCATCCTGCACTGCCTGCAACTCTGCCCGGCAATGCCGCCAGCGGGGGTCTGCCTGTAACGCAGACCAGTCCCAATCACGGCGCTTACGCATGGTGGACAGTCGTGGAGAAACGTCGGGCGGATTGCGCTTGAGACGATCAAGGACCTCAAGGGCACCACTGCGGTTATTGCAGACCAGCACCATATCGCAGCCGGCGCCAAGCGCCAGCTCGGCCCGGTCTCCATAGCTGCCGCCTGCGGCGGCGCCCTCCATGGAAAGGTCATCCGAAAAGATGACCCCTTCAAAGCCCAGCTGGCCGCGCAGTTTTTCCTGCAACCATGGCCTCGAGAAGCCGACGGGTTGTTCGTCCACGGCCGGAAAGACGATGTGCGCGGGCATCACCGCATCGAGGATCGCGCGTAGTTGCAGGAAGGGCTGCCAGTCCCGCGCTTCCACCTCGCGCCAGTTGCGCTCATCAATCGGCAGTACCAGATGGCTGTCGCCCCTCACCCCTCCGTGTCCGGGAAAGTGCTTGCCCGTCGCCGCCATTCCGGCCTCGTGCATTCCCTCTATGAAGGCTTCAGCAAGGCGACTTACTTCCTGCGGGTCGGCGGAAAAAGCCCGGTCAGCGATAACGCTGCAGTGCTCCTCATCCACATCGAGCACCGGCGCAAAGCTGAAATCCACATCGGCTGCGAGGATCTCCGCCGCCATCAGCCAGCCCGCATCCCTGACCCGTTCGAGGGTGGCGGCCGGATCCGCCCGGTAGCCGCACAGAAAGCTCTGCATGGGTGGCAGGCGTGTGAAGCCTTCGCGAAACCGCTGAACCCGCCCGCCTTCCTGGTCCACGGCCAGCAGAAGCTCGGGGCGTACCGCACGGATTTCGCCGACCAGGGCCTCCAACTGCCCGCGGGACTGGAAGTTCCGGCTGAAGAAAATTACCCCTCCAACCAGGGGCTCCCGCAGCAGGTTCTTTTCATCGTCTGTCAGGGTCAACCCCTCCAGGTCCAGCATAAGGGGGCCGGGGGGATGGGCGGAATGTGTCCGGTTGGCTGCCATGGTTTACTCTACGTCAGAAAGAGGCCGATAAACTTATACCAGTTTACCCCCTTCGTCATCCGCTTTCCGTGAAGCCCCGCCGCTTAACGCCGAGCGGTCAGCAGCTGCCTGGTCGCTTGCATCCGCCTGGGCACTGGATATAATACCAGTCACTGTACAAAGCACCAGATCCTGCTTCTTCCGTGCCTGGGGCCGTTGCGCGGAGCGCGCAGTGCCGCGTACAGCCTGCTGAAAACAAGGAGCCGACAAGAGCATGATCAGACTGACCGAACGACAGGAAGAAGTTCTTCGCCTCATCCGCGATTACATCCGCGAAACGGGTTATCCACCCACGCGGGCCGAAATTGCCGAAGAATTGGGCTTCCGTTCCGCCAACGCCGCGGAGGAGCACCTTCGGGCCCTGGCACGGAAGGGAGCCATCGAGATGGTGCCCGGTGCCTCCCGGGGCATTCGCATCCCGGATGAAGACAACGGGCTGCCGGTGGTGGGTCGGGTGGCAGCAGGCAATCCCATCCTCGCCGAAGAGAACATCGAAGACTACTGCGATATCTCGCCCTCTTTTTTCTCTCCCCAGGCCGACTACCTGCTACGGGTGAAGGGCTACAGTATGCAGGATGCAGGCATCCTTGACGGAGACCTCCTCGCCGTCCACCGAACCACCCAGGTGCGCAACGGGCAAATTGTGGTGGCCCGGATCGGTGAAGAAGTGACCGTCAAACGGTTCCGCCGGGAGCGAAACAAGCAGCAGGTGGAGCTGGTACCGGAAAACCCGGACTTCGACATCATAGAGGTCAACCTCAAAGATGACGACTTCTCCATTGAAGGTTTGAGTGTGGGCGTAATCCGCCGGGGCGGCTGATTTGCGGGGCGTTCCGGCCCTTGGTCTGGACCTCGCGCAGGGTTTGCCAGACCTTCGCTAGCAGACGGGCTTATTCCTCATGGAGTGACGCCCGTAACCGGTCCACAAGGCTTTGAGCCGCCCGACACCAGCTTCCAACCAATTCCTGCGCAGTGGCGTTATCCACCGTTGTAAGGTCGACGGCGGGAATCGAGGCCGGGTTCACAGAGTTGCCGTGTTCGCTCCTGAATCGCTGTGCCAGATACAAGGGATTGCGTCTGGCCCGAAGCAACTCCCGCAGCCATGAATCATTCTGCTTGCGCAGGTTCAGCAGTTCCCCCAACTCAGTGGCCTGTGGTGCGCGCTCAGCGAGGCCTTCCATCAGCTCCGGGAGCTGCTCCCCTGTGGGGTCCAGATTCACATTGTACTGCTCCGCCAGTTCCGCGACGAAATAGCTCAGTCCGCAGCACATTTGGCCGACGGCAGCATCCAGATGAGCATGCCGAGCGACCCGGCCGTTGATGTCATCCTGTTGCGCGTCGCTGGCTGCCAGCGCGATGCGAGCGAACGCCAGCTTCTGATTGACGATTGCGGAATAAAACAGTTCTCCGGCCATTCAGGCCTCCGTACAAGCGCCTGAGACGCATCAAACCTTGGCGCCGCTGCGCTTCCTGGCAGTACGCGTACTACCCGTTTTACGTTTGCTGGCTTTTTGCCCGGCACCTTTGACTTCGCCGCTGCTCACCCAGCGTCCATTTTCATAGAAGGCCTTCCAGCCGGTTGCCTTCCCTTCCACTTCCGACTGTACATACTGCTCCTTGGTTTTCCGGCTGTAGCGAACCACTGTTTTGTTCCCCTCCGGGTCTTCAGTGGGCGCGGAAAACAGGAAGTTGTACTTGGGGTCGATCTCACTCTTGTGCGGCAGAAGCTCCTCCACCAGCGGCGCACGCGTCTCCCGGTTCTTGGGGAACTGGCTGGCAGCCAGAAAGATGCCCGACGCTCCATCTCGCAATACGTAGGTATCGTCGACCTTCTCGCACTGCAGCTCGGGCATGGGCACAGGATCCATTTTGGGTGGTGCCGGCTCCCCACTGCGCAACAGCTTGCGGGTGTTCTTGCACTCCGGGTTGGTGCAGCCGAAGTATTTACCGAAGCGGCCCGTCTTGAGTTGCATCTCGCTGCCGCATTTGTCGCATTCGATCACCGGCCCTTCGTAGCCCTTGATCTTGAAAGCGCCCTCTTCCACCTCAAAGCCGCTGCAATCGGGATTGTTGCCACAAATGTGCAACTTGCGTCGCTCGTCCACCAGATAGCTGTCCATGGCAGTATTGCAGAGCTTGCAACGCCGGCGCGAACGCAACTGTTTGGACTCGGCTTCTTCATCCTCGTCCACGTTCACGGCTTCATCGCCGGAGACGAGATTCATGGTGTGCTTGCAGCGCTCTTTCGGCGGGAGGTTGTAGCCCGAACAGCCCAGGAAGACTCCCGTACTCCCGGTTCGAATCTGCATGTTGCGCCCGCACTGGGTGCATTTGATGTCCGTCTCAGTGGGCGTGTTGCGGCGCATGCCCTTTTCCGCGTCCTGCGCCTTGGCAAGCTCGGCGGTGAATTCACGGTAGAACTCGTCCAGGAGTGCGCGCCACTCCTTGCTGCCTTCTGCCACCTCATCAAGCGACTCTTCCATTTTTGCAGTAAAGCTGTAGTCCATCAGCTCGTGGAAGTTTTCCACCAGGCGGTCCGTGACGATGTCGCCCATCTTCTCCGCGTAAAAGCGACGGTTTTCAACTCGCACATAACCGCGGTCCTGGATGGTGGAGATGATGGCCGCGTAGGTTGAGGGTCGGCCGATTCCCCGCTTTTCCAGTTCCTTGACGAGGCTGGCTTCCGTAAAGCGGGCCGGCGGCTTGGTGAAATGCTGGTTGGGTGTAAGCTTGATCAGCTTTAGGTCGTCCCCCACTTTTACATCCGGGAGAACCACGTCTTCGTCTTTCTTGGAGATCGGCGGCAACACCTTCATGAAACCGTCGAAGCGCATGATGCGGCCACGGGTACGCAGCTCGTAGTCGTCGGCCTTCACTGTAATGGACGTACTGGTAAATTCGGCCGGCGTCATCTGACATGCGACGAACTGTTGCCAGATCAGGGTGTAAAGGCGCTCCGCGTCCCGCTCCATGCCGCTCAATTGAGTCGGCTGGACCTTCACGTTGGATGGTCGAATGGCTTCGTGGGCCTCCTGCGCGCCCTCCTTGCTGGAATAGCGATTCGGCGCATCGGGCAGATACTTTTTACCGTATTGGTCAACGATGTAGTCCCGCACACTGCCCAGGGCTTCCTGGCTCAGGTTCGTGGAGTCGGTTCGCATATAAGTGATGTAGCCGGCTTCATAAAGCCGTTGGGCCAGCATCATGGTCTTCTTCACACCGAAACCCAATCGCGTGCTGGCCGCCTGCTGGAGCGTGGAGGTAATGAAGGGAGCACCGGGTTTGGAGCGGGTGGGTTTGTCCTCGCGGGAAGCGACCTGGTAGCCGGCTTTTTCCAACTCCCGCACCGCTTTCAGGGCCTGCTCTTCGTTCTTTGGCTCGAAGGCTTTGCCCTGATGCTTCTTGACTTCGAAGCGGATGTTATTTGCCGCATCGGTTGTCAGATCGGCGAATACGTCCCAGTACTCTTCGGGGATGAACGCGCGGATTTCCCGCTCCCTCTCCACCACCAAACGGACTGCTACCGACTGCACCCGCCCGGCGGAGAGCCCGCGCGCGATCTTCTCCCAGAGCAGCGGAGACACCATGTAGCCCACCACCCGATCAAGAAAACGGCGGGCCTGTTGAGCATCCACGCGGTGTTGATCAATCGGACCCGGATGCTCAAAGGCTTCCTGAATCGCGGACTTGGTGATCTCGTTAAATACGACTCGGCGATACCGATCCTCCTGTCCACCAATGGCTTCGCGCAGATGCCAGGCGATGGCCTCTCCCTCTCTGTCCAAGTCCGTTGCCAGGTAAATCGTGTCGGCTTTGGCTGCCAGGTCCCGCAACTCTTTGACGACTTTTTCTTTGCCCGGAAGAATTTCGTAGTGCGCGTCCCATCCTTTCTCGGGATTGATTCCCATGCGGTTGATCAGTTGCTCACGGGATTTTTGCAACTTGTGTTCGGCTTTTTTCTCGGGCGACATTTTTCGGGTAATCGCCGCCTGTCGCGCACGCTCTTTGGGATCCACGGGCTTTTTCGCACCCCCACTGGTGGGCAGGTCGCGAATGTGTCCGACACTGGACTTAACAATGAACTCATTGCCGAGATAGCGATTGATGGTTTTGGCCTTGGCCGGTGATTCGACAATAACTAAGGATTTTCCCATGCTGCCCTTCTATTAAATAAACGGCGTTCAAGCAGTGCGTGACGCGAACGCTGTAACAATCTGACCACGCTGACGGAGCGCACGCCCCGCGCTCGAGCACCGATCAAGCGGATTCTGGCTCATTTCATTGCGCCTGCCGCTCCCGGAAACCGTCCCCCGGAACCCATGGGTGCGCATATATATAGGCTCAGATTTTGGGGGTCAAGTCAATTTCAGCTTCCGCTTTTGTCGCGAGGACGCCTCGAAGGCCTCTGAAGCGGGGGTTCGCGCGGGCCGCCCGAGCTCCGAACCCAAGCGCTGTAGCAAGAGCTAAGCGCTTGATTTGCCCCAACATCCGACACCACAGCCCCGTTGCGAGACGGGCACCATGGCTCTTTGGCTCGAATGGCCAAGACAGCGTCCTCGCATTGAAGTTCGTGGCACCGCTCAGGCCGCCCCATACCGCTTGAGCGATTCAAGGGTGGCCGCGAGTCGGTCCACCGCCTCCGGCGCTCCGCGTTCTCGCCAGTAGAGCCAGAGGCCGTGCGCATTGTTCTCCAGCGCCACCGCATCCGGGGGAAGATCGGACACCATGGCGCGCAAAGGGTCGTGCCACTTACTGTCCGCCACCATTCCTTCCTGCCAGTTCCAGTAGCCCTGGAAATGCCCCTCGTGGCTAATGCGTTCTTTAATAAGACGCCATGGATGGTTGGCGGGACGCCGTGCCAGTCCGTTGCCATCCTCCCCCGACCGGACCCAGGGGAGTCCGTAGCCGGCGACGGTCTCGGCAGAGTCTCGCTCGCTCGGCAGAAGATCCCGCAGGCTGACGATCCGCACTCTCAGGCCAAGCTGCGCTGCGCGATTGCGAAACCCTACAATCCGCCGCTGGGACGGCGTTGAGCGGAACCACATGATGGGTCCAACGGCCATTGCGGCTACCAGACTGATGATCAGAATCGATGTCCACATACTTTTTCCAGGTGCGCGGTTCTTGGGTCCAACTCACAGTCGTACCGTAGCGATGACTGCCGCTGGGGCGACGAACGAACAATCTTTTTCGAGCAGGTGCAAGGCCCATGCTTAGCCACTCGGGCCGCCGAGGAAGAGTTTTTCAGCGGCCTGCTAGGCAGCCTCAGCAAAAACCGATTACCATACCTGTTGACCACGCCAAAGAAAGGGGAAAAACAATGGCCCTGTACAATCATATACTCGTCGCTCTCGACCTCACTGAAGAATCCAATCAGATCCTGGATCGCGCCACCCGCATTGCCAACGGATCAAAAGTCAGCCTGGTCCATGTCATCGAGCCCCTCGCCTATGCCTACGGCGGCGATATTCCCATGGAACTTTCGGAAGTGCAAAACCAGCTTCAGCAACAGGCAAGTCAGCAGCTGGCCAAACTGGGAAAGGCCATCGGCGTGTCCAGCGAAGATCAGTACGTGGTAATCGGGCAGCCGACCTCTGAAATTCATCGCATGGCCGAAGAAAAAAACGTGGACCTGATCGTCGTGGGCAGCCACGGTCGGCAGGGGCTGGCCCTGCTCCTCGGTTCAACCGCCAATGGTGTGCTGCACGGGACCAAGTGCGACGTGCTGGCCGTGCGTGTGGACCACCACAAGTAGCCGCGACGGGCCGCAAAACCTCCCGCGGGCAACAGCGTTTGGCATACTCCTCCGGAGGCCGGTTCGGTCTCCGGGCGCTGAAAAGCCGGATACAGGAACCTGCCACTGTTAGCCGGCGCACATTTTGTGCGGGCAATTCTCACGCCTTTTAACACCGCCTGGAAACTGAACTACACTCACTGAAGCGCGACATCCAGGTTTGCAAATTGCGGCCGAACAAGCGACCGCGGTCACAGCATAAAAAACCAGATTCAGCCCCGCGATCGCCACATCATAACCATGGCGGTGCCGGACCGTTGCGCAAGACTCGCAGTTCCTCTAAATTACCGGTGAAAGGGCTTATGCACAGTCTCAGCAGGTTCGTACCGAAGTTTTCACCGCAGGCAGTACTCAACCGCCTCTTCGTGCCGCTGGTGCTGGGAACACTGGCCAGTGCCGGCCATGGGGCGCAAAACTCCGATTCGCCGTCCCTGGTGGCCCAACGGGCGGATTTTCTTGCCGCAGAGGACGCGCTGCGCACCAAGCAGCTGGAGCGCTACCGATCGCTGCACGGCCAGCTCGGGGACTACCCCCTGCAGCCCTACCTGGAATACAGCGAGCTGCGCCGGCGCTTGTATCTACTGCCGCACGAGGACGTCGACCACTTCCTGGAACGGCACTCCGGCACCTACATCGGAGAACGCCTCGCCCGTGAATGGCTGGAGACTCTCGCCAAGAACGCGCGTTGGCGGGACTATCAGAAATACTTCCCCCTCGCGAACACCAACCGCACTGAGCTGCGCTGCTACCACCTGCGCGCGCGCCTGAAGACGGGTGACGAAAAGGCCCTGGAGGAAGTCGCTGAACTCTGGAATGTGGGCCGTTCCCAACCCAAGACCTGCGATCCGCTGTTCAGGACCTGGATGGAGCGAGGCTACCTGAGCGGCGGCATCGCGTGGGAGCGCCACGGCAAGGCCATTGCAGCGGGCAACCTGTCTCTCGCTCGCTACATCGCCCGCAAAATGCCGGCAGAACTGCGCCCTCTCGCGGACCTCTATACCCAGGTCCATCGGCAACCCGAACAGCTCGCAAACCACGACAAATTCGCCGCCCAGACACCCGAAATCCACGAGATTATCCTCCATGGCATCCGGCGCTATGCTCTGCGTGACCCACTTGCCGCCCTCGGCCATTGGGAGCGATACGACGCCCAGCATTACTTTCCCGCCGAAGACCGCGCCCGCACCCAGGAATACCTCATTACCCATCTGGCCGTAGAGGGCCACGTGAAGGCAGCGCAGCGCCTGCTCAAGCAGACGGAGGAAGTGAGCAGCTCCGCGCTGATCGCCTGGCTGGTGCGTGATGCCTTGCGCAGCCTCGACTGGCAGCGCGCCTGGGATGCCATGCAACTCTTTCCTGAAGAGGAGCAGCAGAGCCCCCAATGGCTCTACTGGCGCGCCCGGGCACTCGAGAACCTCGAAATCGAGGATCCGCGTTATTCCTCGGCTGAACAGATATACGCCAGCGTCGCCCTCAGCCGGAGTTTCTACGGCTTCCTGGCGGCGGACCTGCTCGGCCGCGAGTATACCCTGGTGGATCGCCCCGTCAGCGTCTCGACAGAAACCATCGACAAGCTGCGCGGCCTCCCGGGTATCCGCCGGGCCAAGGAGCTTCTGGACCTGGATCGGATCAATCAGGCCCGGGGCGAGTGGTATTACGCAACCCGCAATCTGGAACCGATGGAGAAACTGGCCGCGGGAAAACTTGCCGCACAATGGGGCTGGTACCGCAAAAGCATCCAGGCAATGATTGAAGCACGCTATTGGGATGACCTTCAGCTTCGGTTCCCCCTGGCCTACGAAAAGGAAGTGGCCAGTGCTTCAGCCAGCACCAACATCGAACCCCATCTGCTCTATGCCATTGCACGCCAGGAGAGCGCCTTCGCCGCGGATGCCCGCTCGCCCGCCGGAGCCATGGGCCTCATGCAGCTACTGCCGTCCACCGCAAAGCGCACCGCCCGTGAACAGGGCATGCGTTATGATTATTGGGACCTCATCGACCCGAACCAGAACATCCAATTGGGCAGCCGGTATCTGCATGGTTTGCTGACCCGCTTCAATGGCAATCCGATCCTGGCCGCCGCTGCGTACAACGCCGGCCCCTATCGGGTGCAGCAATGGCTGGAGAATGGCGACCGCCAGCTACCCTACGACATCTGGATCGAGACGATCCCCTACAAGGAAACCCGCAACTACGTGCAGAATGTTCTGGCGTACTCGGTGATCTATGGGTACCGGATGGGCAAGCCGACCACCATGTTCAACCAAAGTGGCAGTGAGGGGATCACGATGCTGACCATTGGAGGCCTCGGCAGCGGCACCAGCGGCGGCGGACAGTAGCCCTCACACCAGCAGGTCAGCCACCTGCTCCACCCCGAACGGCCAGTTTATTTCACGGCCGTTCCGCGGGTTATATGCAACGGGTATGGTGAACTTGTAACGCTCCAGAAGCTCCTCGGATTCGGCAATGTCCCGCTCCTCCAACTGATAGCCGGCGGCCTCCAGAACGGGATGCATCAGGGCTCTGGCCTGCTCGCACAGGTGACAGCCGAGGGTGCTGTACAGAATGATTGTTTTCACAAAGATCGCCGCCTTCAGCCGCCCAACATTCCCTGCTGCCAGAGAAAACCCGCAATGCCCGCAGTGGCCACCAGCAGGCCGAACCCCCACCACAACCAGTTTCTCGAACCGTTACCCAGGTCGCTGTCCGGCCCGGCTTCATCGAGCGCCAGGCGCTCCGTAGCCAGGTCCGCATCATGGCGGCGTAAATGAGCGGCGCGGACATTGTGCGCTGAAGAGGCTCTGGGCGCAGTGGGCGAATTGCCGGATTTGACGTTCACCGCGGCCATGGGCCGGACCGTGGTGCGGTCAAGGTCCTCCGCTGCGGGGCCAATCACCCCGAAACTCAACGTATCGAAGCGCAGTTCGTCGCCCCGCCGCACCCGGGCTTCCACAACCTTCTGGCCATTGAGATAAGTCCCGTTTGCTGAGCCCAGATCCCGCATGTACAGCAGCCCGTTCTCCACGAACAATTTGACATGGCGGCGGGACAAGTGCGCCGCGGCGAGGGTGATATCGCAGTCGCTGGAGCGCCCGATCACGGTTTCCGCCTTGATGGGAAAAACCCGGTTTGCCAGCGCCGAATGGTTAGCTTTCAATGCCCAACCGGTGGTTTCATTGGCTGCGGCCCCGGCGGACTGGTACTGCTGCTTGGGGTCCATCACCTCGAGGCGCAGCTTGCCCACCAGCAGCTGGTCCTCCTTGTTGATCTCCATTTGCTCCGGAACCGGTCGATTGTTGACCTGGAGAGCCTGACCCGCAAGGTTGACCAGGGTAAGCTTTTCGTGCCGGACCAGGATCTCGGCGTGATGCGGCGCAACGCTGGGATCTTCCAACACCAGATCATTTCCAGCCGCGGAACCGATTGTGACTTTTGGCTCGACAAGCCAAACCCCGTTGTGTTTATTATCCGTGAAGCGGAGCTTCAGCATGCTGAATCCTCAATCTGTGAGCAATGCGCCGAAGGGCTTGCAGGCAACCGCGGCAAGGCTTTGGGAAGTTCGTCCCAGGGCTCGTAAAGTAAGCAAAACAGGCTGGGGTTTCAATAGCTTAGAATAAAAACTCTTTACCGGGATCGCCACTTCAGTAAGATGCAAGCCACACGATATGAATCTTCCCCGTGTGCTCCGGGGCAAAAAGTGATGCAACCCACAGTCCGGTATTTCGAATGTCAGTAAGCAAATCCAGCGCTGCCTCCGACAAGGGGTTGATCCGTCGAAACAACGAAGACAATTACCTCAGTCTGCCAGAGCATGGCTTGTGGCTGGTAGCCGACGGCATGGGCGGACACGAAGCGGGCGAAGTGGCCAGCGCCATCGTTGTGGAAACCCTCCAGGAAAGTGCGCGTAACGGCACAGGGCTGGTGGAGTCAATCCGGTCTGCGCATCGCGCAGTGCTCGAGGCGGTGGAAGAGGGCCGGGGCGCCGAAGGCATGGGTTCCACCATCGTGGCTCTGCACAGTGACGGGGCGGACTTTCAGGTAGCCTGGGTCGGTGACAGTCGCGCATATCTGTGGACGCCCGCGGCCGATGGCGGATGCCTGGAGCGGCTATCCACCGATCACTCCTATGTGCAAATGCTGATTGCCTCCGGTGCAATTGGCGAGCAGGAAGCCGCAAACCATCCGGACAAGAACATCATTACCCAGTGCATCGGCTCGCAGGATTGCGAACAGGTGCAGGTTGATACCGTGCGGGGACAATGGCGTGAAGGCCAGTGGATCCTGCTGTGCAGCGACGGGCTCAGCGATGAACTGAGCGATGAGGCGATTGCAGACATACTCTCCCACTCAGACACCTTGCGAGAAGCGGTTAACAGATTGATGCACGATGCCCTGGAGCACGGAGGGCGCGACAACATTACTGTTCAAATTGTCGAATCACCGCTTCCGGGCGCGGCGCGCAGGCGGCCCGCATGGCCGGACCTGCTGCAGAGCAAGCGAGTGCAGCCCGCCGTCTTCGCCGCTGCAGGGTTCATTGTGCTGCTGCTTGCATACCTGATGATGAGCTGAGACTGCCATGCAGATCCCGGGCTACCGCATTATCCGCAAGATCAATCAGGGAGGCATGTCCACCGTCTACCTGGCTGTGCAACTCAGCGTGGGTCGTCAGGTGGCGCTGAAGGTCATGTCGCCCGTCCTCAACGCCGATCCGGTTTTCAGCCGTCGCTTTCAGCGCGAGGCGAACATCGTCGGGCAGCTTTCCCACCCCAACATCGTTTCCATCCACGACATCGGCTGTTACCAGGGCCTGAACTACATCGCCATGGACTATCTGCCCGGCGGCACCGTTCACGAGCGGATGCGAGAAGGGCTGTCCAATGCAGAGGTGCTCCGGATCACGCGGGAAATCGCGCGAGCGCTGGACGTGGCGCATAACAAGGGCTACGTGCACCGGGACATCAAACCGGAAAACATTCTCTTTCGCGAAGACGGCACGGCCGTACTCACCGATTTCGGAGTCGCCCGCACCCTCAGCTCCGCTGCGCGGGTCACCAATGCCGGCACCGTGGTGGGCACGCCCCACTACATGAGCCCCGAACAAAGCCGCGGTCAGCCCATTGACGGTCGGTCGGACCTCTACAGTCTCGGAGTCGTATTTTACGAAATGCTGACTGGAGTAGTGCCCTATCGGGCAGAGGAAGCGGTCGCCATTGCTCTCAAACACCTGACCGCTCCCATCCCCAGCCTGCCGGCCCATTACGCCGTATTTCAGGGCTTGCTTAATCGGCTCCTGGCCAAAAACGTCGCGGATCGCTTTCAATGCGGCGCGGACCTTGCCGAAGCTATTGTCGCCATCGAAGAAACCCTGGCTGGTTACCCGGGGCGCGGCACCCCCCAGACCCAGCCCACGGAAATGAACGTATCCGTGCTCCTGAAAGCCCTGCTCCTGACCAGCATTGCGGCGCTGCGTGCCCGTGTGGGCCGGGGCTTTTCCGCCCTCGCCCGCCTGCGATGGTTGCGCGGAAACCGTTTCCATCGAAATCCGCCCAGTGGTGCGTTCGGGATTACGAGTAACGAGACGGCCCGCACCGAACAGCGAACACAGGTATCCACCACAGTTCGCCAGGCACTGGAGGTCGGCGAGGCGCGCCGCGGGATCCGAGCCCTGGCAGCGCGCTGCCTCGGCCTGTCACTGGTGGCCGCCGGGCTATGGACAGCCCTGAGTATGACACTGGCTGGCACCGACTTAGCCGCCGAAACCCGGATGCCGGCATCACTCCAGCAGGCCTTTGCTGCCACCGCTGAAGCGATCGCCGCTTCCCGCCCGTTTTGGCCTGCATCGCAGTCACCAGAGACTCCCGAAGAAAGCGCGCCTCCGATCAAGACCGACGGGGGCCGATCAGCATCACCGGACCAGAGCTCCGACGAAGCCACGGCACAACGGTTCTCCCTCTCGGTACTCCCGGAACCGGCAGACGCTCGTGTTCGCATCCTGAACATTCGGGAGCGCTACAAGGCTGGAATCCGCCTGAACCCCGGCTCCTACCATATCGAGGTCTCCAAGCCCGGCTACGGCACCATCAGGCGGTGGGTCCAGCTGAAGGAAAGGGATTTGCAGCTCAACTATTCGTTGAGCCGCGTCTACCAGCCGGGAGAAACTCTTGTGGATCGGCTGCCCGATGGCAGTGCCGGCCCGGAACTGGTGGTGATCGGCCCGGGCCGATTCTTCATGGGCAGCAACGGAGAGGGCAATGCCTCCCCGTCCCGCGAGGTGCAGATTGAAACCCCGTTCGCCCTGAGTCGACATGAGATCACCTTCGCCCACTATCAGCGGTTCGTCCGTAGTCAGGGAGCGATCCAGCCGAACGACGAAGGCTGGGGTCGGGGGAACCGGCCTGTGATCAACGTAAGCTGGCACGACGCCGCCGCCTACGCCTTATGGCTGAGCGAAGCAACCGGCGAGACCTACCGACTGCCAACGGAAGCAGAATGGGAATACGCCGCCCGGGCGGGGAGCACCTCAGACTACTGGTGGGGCGACGAGGACGCCGCAGGCAAAGCCAACTGCAAGCGGGGCTGCGACAGCGAATACACAGGGTTGTTTTCCAGCCGAACGGCACCCGTCGCCCGCTTTCCCGCGAACCCCTTCGGCCTCTACGATACCGCCGGGAACGTGGCCGAATGGGTTCTGGACTGCTACCGGGACCATTACCGGGATGCGCCCCTGAATGGCCGTGCCGTGGTCACACAGCGGTGCGCCCGGCGCCCGGCGCGCGGTGGCGCGGCCAGTGATCCGTACCGAGCCCTTGCCAGTCACGCGCGGGAAGCACACCGGCCCGAACAGAAATCGGCCATGATCGGCTTTCGGCTGGCAAGAGAACTCAAACCGAAACAGTTCAAACCCGCCCCTTAGTTCAACCCGGCCAGCGCTTTTCTACCGCCGTGCTGCCCGGCCCGGTTCTGCATCTTCGCAGAATTCCGTGTAAGACTTGGCGGTCCCATCGTCTTCATAGAACTGATCCAGATGGTCGTCGTCGACAATAATGCGATTGCGACCACAATTCACTTCCCATTTATCCAACCCCACGGGGGACGCATAGTTTGGGGCACGGAGCCGCTCGCTGCCTCCGGAAAACGTTCCGCAGCCTGCCAATGCCAAAGGCAGCGTCAACAGAATCACCCCCGAAAAACGGTTTAAATTGCGTACACTCATAGTTCCTACCTTCCAGTTGATTCCGTGGTTCCACCCGCTGCGGGAAGCTGCTCTTCCAACAACCCCCAAGGCTCTGAACCGGAAAAGGACGCCGGGGTTCGCTGAAGCACCGCAGCTTTGCGCATTACTTTTTAATCAGCACATCATAAAGATCCTTGCGCCGATCCTTCAGGTTGCGCACGGCCCCTTCGCTATGGAGGATCTTCAGCTTGGCGAGGTCAAGGTCCGAGAACAGCAGCATCTCCGTGTTCGGCGTTGCCTCGGAAAGAATCGCATCGTGGGGAAAGGGAAAATCCGAGGGCGTTAGCACAGCGGACTGACTGTACTGCACATCCAGACTGTCCACCTGCGGCAGATTGCCAACATTGCCGGCTATCACCACGTAGCACTCGTTTTCAACGGCCCGGGCCTGGGCACAATGGCGAACGCGCAGATAGCTGTTCTTGGTATCGGTCCAGAAGGGAACGAACAGGATCTCAAGACCGTTCTCCGCCAGAATTCTTGAGAGCTCCGGAAACTCCACGTCGTAGCAGATGAGAATGCCGACCCGCCCGGCGTCGGTCTCGAAAACACTGAGAGCGTCCCCGCCGTGGAAGACCCAGTCGTACTTTTCGTGGGGGGTGATGTGAATCTTGCGCTGCTCGTCGATCCGTCCGCTGCGATGGCAGAGATAGGACACGTTGTAGAGTCTTTCTCCGTCCATCAGGGGCATCGAGCCCGCAATGATATTGGCATTGTATTCGATGGCCATGTCCGACATGCGATCGCGCATCGGCTCGGTGAACTGCGCCAGGTAGCGGATCGCTTCCGTCTGGGATCCATGTTCCTGCAGCCCCATCAAGGGAGCGCTGAACAGTTCCGGAAACACAACAAAGTCGCTTTGGTAGTCCGACACCGCGTCCACAAAGTATTCCACCTGCTCGAGCATTTCCTCGAGGGATGCCACACTGCGAAGCTGCCATTGCACCGCCCCCACGCGCACGATGGTCTTGGGCACATCCAGCACCGACTGAGTGGGCTCGTACAGAATATTATCCCACTCCAGCAGCGTGGCATAACCCACCGACTCCTCGTCCTCAGGCAAGTATCGCTTAAGCAGCCGCTTTACGGTGAAATCGTTGGCAAGCTGAAAACTGAGAATGGGATCGTAAATCTCGCGGCCAGCGACTCGCGCAATGTATTCGGTGGGGTTCATTTGCGACTGGTACTGATGGTAATTGGGAATTCGTCCGCCTGCCAGAATCGACTTGAAGTTGTACTGTCGGCACAGCTCCTTGCGCGCCTCATAAAGGCGACGGCCGAGGCGCATCCCCCTGTGGCTCTGCCTGATCACCACATCGAGCCCGTAGAGAGCATCGCCCTCCCGATTACTCATCACCTTGTCGTTGCTGTCGACGATGTCTTCGTAAGTATGCGGGTTTGAAAATCGGGCGTAGTCCACCTGAACACTCAGCGCGATGCCCACCAGTTCGCCCTCATCCAGTATGCCGATCTGCCCTTCCGGAAACTCCTTGATCAAGTGCTCAAGCGTATGCCGAGGCCAGGCGCCGCCCAGTTCGGGGTATGCCTCATCCATCAAAGCCTTGATCTGCGGGTACTGGTCCATGGACAGGTTGCAGATCTCCAGGCGGGCTTCTTCGATTGACATAAAAACTCTCTTGGTTGCTTGGATTGGCGTTCAGAACAGCTTGGACCGCTGAGGTCCGCATTCTACTCCCCTTGAAACACGACGCGCGCCAGCGTCAGTCCCATACTCAAGGGTTCGCACTACACTGTGTGCCAGGTCATGGATGGGGTGCAACATCCGATGTCCGGGGCCGCGGCGAGACGAGTCCGGAACCGGGGCAGGGCCTTTCGAAACGCTCGCTTCAGGGAAGAAGCGAGCGAGCTACAGGAAGTATTCAACGCGTTTTCGGAAGGCCCTGCCCCGGTTCCGGACGGATTAAGAACTCCAAGCCAAGTTGCTCCTCGGTGCGGCACCAAGCCCTAATGCTGTTCATCGAGGTCCGCCAGATCTTCCTCTGCCTCGATCTCAGAGCCAATCTCCAAAGAAGGCCTGGGAAGCCCCCGTTTGGTCTTCGCCCCAAGTACTTCCAACTTCCTGATACGGTTGTACAGATTGCCATTACCGGTGTGGAGTCGCTTCCGGGTCAGATCGAAGGCCTTTTGCGTTCGCTCGATCGTCACGCCCAGTTCAGCCAGAGATTCAACAACCAGCGCAAACTGATCGTGCAGCTTACCCGCCAGATCCGCGATTCGTTCAGCGTTTTTGTTCTGCTTCTCGTAACGCCAGATGTTCTCCACCGTACGCAGCGTTGCCAACAGCGTCGTGGGGCTGACCAGAACAATGTGCTTATCGTAAGCATAATTGAAAAGACCGGGCTCCTCTTGCAGAGCAAGCATAAAGGCTGCTTCCACAGGAATAAAAATGAACACAAAATCCAGAGTGCGGATGTTGTCCAGCTTTTCGTAGTTCTTCCGGCTCAAGTCCTCCACGTGCGACTTGATAGACGCAATATGATTGCGCACAGCGCGGGCCTTCTCGTCCTCATCCTCGCTGCTGCAATAGCTCTCGTAACCGACCAGCGAAACCTTGGCATCAATGATAATGTCCTTGTTCCCGGGCAGACGCACAATCACATCCGGCTGACGGCGCCTTCCCGCTTCGTCCTTCAGGCTCACCTGGGTTTCATACTCGCGGCCCTTCTGAAGCCCCGACTCTTCTAACAAACGCTCAAGAATCACTTCGCCCCAGTTGCCCTGGGCCTTGTTGTTGCCTTTCAAAGCCGTCGCCAGATTGACCGCGTCCTGGCTGATCTGCCGGGTCTGCTTCTGCAACTCGCTGATCTGGCCCACCAGCTTGTTCCGCTCCGAGTTTTCGCGATGGTAAACATCCTCAACCTGTTTGCGAAAGTCCCTGAGCTGCTCCCGCAGCGGGTTGAGAGTGCCCTCCAGCGCATGCTTGCTGTTCTGACTGAACTGCTGCTGCTTGCTTTCGAAAATCTTGTTGGCCAGGTTCTCGAACTCCCGGGCCAGGTTTTCCCGTGCATCCTTCAGCAGGCGGAGCTGCTGCTCGTTGTGGCCTTGTTCGCTTTCCAGGCGGGTTTTCAGCGTGGCCCTCTCCTGTAGCGCAACACTGAGCTGCCGCTCCTTCTGTTCCAGTCTTTCCTGCAACTCACCCAGGTGACTCAGTCGCACCTCTGCCACCGCCAGGGCCCTTTCCTGATCCTGCAGTGTTTCCTCCAACTGCCGAACCCGTTCGGCCCCGAGCCCTGCAGCCTCCGCCGCCCGGCGCTTCTGCGTGTTGTCGCTTATGCGCCAGAGTATCCCCAGAATGAGAACGGCGCAGGCAAATCCGGCTGCTGCCGATGCCATGTGTACGATGTCGAGATTCAAATGAGACACTGGTTTACCTGACTGTGCGGCGAATTATGCTCTGGCGCACGCCGATGACTGTTGTTTTGTTCCAGGTCGCTGTTTTTTGCCGGCGTCTGGTCTATCATGAGGCGGCTGAAAGTCAGGGACAAGACTCCGACAGGGAAGGCGATGCGACGTGCCAAGCCAAGCTAAGAAAGGCCCATGACCGACATTCCGATTCTGGCCGATGATCTGGCCATGAAAGTGAAGCAGCTCTGCTATCGCGGCTACCAGCTTTATGATGATGGGGATTACCAGCGGGCACTGCGGACATTCTATCAGGCGTGGTTACTGCTCCCCAAGCCGCAGCATCAGTGGCGTGAAGCCGGATGGGCGCTGACCGCCATTGGCGATGCCTACTTCCGCACGGGGCAATTCAACCAGTCCTGTGAAGCCTTGCGCTCGGCACTGCTCTGCCCCGCCACCGATAACAGCCCCTTCGTTCACCTGCGCTATGGTCAGTCCCTGTATGAACTGGGTCGCGAGGAGGAAGCACTGGAGCAGTTGCGGCGTGCCCACGAGTTGGGCGGTGACCCGGTGTTTGCCCGGGAACATGTAAAGTACCAAACAGTATTGCAATCTGCCGAATGACAGGCGGATAGAACGATTGAGCGGATTATCCCTTGAGTGGTGCCCCCCATATTCTGGTTTTTGATTCCGGCGTCGGTGGTCTCAGCATCGTCGGCGAGATTCGCCGCGCCCTGCCCCAGGCGACCATCAGCTATGCCTCGGATAACGGCTACTTCCCTTACGGCACCAAGTCCGAGTCGGCCCTGGTGGACCGGGTTGACCGGGTCTTGCGCGCGCTGGTGAAAGAGACCCACCCCCACATGATCGTGGTGGCCTGCAACACCGCCAGCACAGTAGCCCTGCCCCACGTGCGGGCCCACTTCTCACTGCCCATTGTGGGCGTGGTGCCGGCCATCAAACCCGCTGCACAAACATCACGCAGCAAAGTCATCGGCCTCCTCGGTACCCCCGGGACCGTGACCCGGGACTACACCCGCCAATTGATCAACGATTTCGCGGCGGATTGCCAGATCCTGCCGGTGGGTTCCAGTGCGCTGGTGGAACTGGCGGAACTGAAGCTTCGGGGCCAGGAGCCGGATTCCAACCAGTTCCTAGAGGCGCTCCAGCCACTGATTCAATCGGAGCACTTTGCGGCCCTGGATACCGTAGTGCTGGCCTGCACCCACTTCCCCCTGGTGCGCGAGGAGCTGAGCGCAGCCCTCGGGAAGCCCGTTTCCTGGGTGGATTCCGGCGAGGCGATCGCACGCCGGGTCAGCTCTTTACTTGCCAGTGGCGAGCTGGCACATTCCGCTGAAGACGGCGCGCCGGGCCATCGCTGCTTTTTTACCTCCAGGCAGCCCGAAGTAGAGGAACTTCGCCCGGCCCTCGCCCGTTGGCTTCCCGGCACAATCGGTTTTGTGGAAGTCAGCGGCTCCCAGTAACCGTTCCCACCCAATCCTTACAACGGCGACCCGCGCGCAATGACTTCTTCGCTTTACGATATCACCCCCATTCGCGACGCTCTCGAAGGCGGCCATTGGGTTCTCACCCCCAACCAGCGCCTGCGTAACCGCATTCGCGAAGCCTTTGCCGCAAGCCAGGGGGCGGTCTGCCTGACGCCCAGGGTATACGCCCTCAACGAATGGCTGGACGCCTGCTGGCAGGAGCTGCAGGACAGGGCTGTCCCGGGGTGCGAAGCCGCGGTGATCAATGACCTGCAGGCCCGCAAGCTGTGGAAATCCGTCATCGAGGCATCCGAGCTGGGTGCGGCACTGCCGGCCAGCAACCGCCTGATCCAGCAAGCCAGCGAAGCCCTGCGAAACCTCGCCCTCTGGCGGATACCCCTGTCCCGCCTCACTGGCTTCGGAGATGCGAAGGAGTATCCGCTCCTGGATTGGGGCGAGCGCTTTGGGCAGCAACTCCACCGCCTGAACCTGATAACCCGGGAAGACAGCTACCGGAAAATACTGGAGGCGTTTGAAGCGGGAATCCTGCCCCGGATCAACACCATCTATCTGGAATCGCTGCCCGATCTGCCGCCGCTCACCCGGGCCGTACTGGAGGCGGCCGCAGCCCGGGTATTGCCAACGCCCCAAAAAAAGTTTGGCACCTCCCGGATCAATCGGGTGGCCCTTGACTCCGCGGACGCGGAGATTCGCGCTGCGGCCTTGTGGGCGCACCATGCTCACAACGAAGGTGCTCAGAGCGTGGGTATCATCGTCCCGGATCTGGGAACCAGCCGCGACCGGGTGGAACGTGTGTTCACCGAAGTCTTCGAGCCCCAGTATTACGCGCCCGCCGAAGCACGCTACACCCTGCCCTTCAACATCTCCACGGGAACGCCGCTGGGCGCAACCCCGCTGGTCAATACCGCGCTGATCCTGCTTAAGAGCTTTGAAGAGGAATCGAGTGGTGATCAGTTGCGTAAGATCCTCAACTCGCCTTTCTGGAGCGATTACGGAAGCGAGCAGGCCATTCGCAGCGCGGCGCTGGACGCATTGCGCCGCCAGGCGCGATTTTACTACTCGCCCACCCAGCTTCGCGTCACCCTTCAGTCCCTGGCCCAACAGCACGGGTGGGAATCGAGCCTGGCCCTGTCCCGGAGACTGCAGCAGGCCGGCAGCGAATGGCGGCGCGGCGGCAGAGCAATGGCCGGAGCCTGGGTGGACCGGATCCTGAGCGCGCTGGACCTGCTCGGATGGCCGGGCACCCGGTCGCTGGACAGCGTAGAGTACCAGCAGACCCGGCAGTGGTATCAATTGCTGGAAACTTTCGCCTCCCTCGATGTGCTGGAGGAGGCAATGACCGCGAGAGAAGCGTTGAGTGTCCTGCAACAGCTGGCCAACAGCACGCCCTTTCAGGCGGAAGTGAAGCACTCGCCGATTCAGATTCTGGGTAGCCTCGAGGGCGAGGGGCTGCGGTTCGATTGCTGCTGGGTCATGGGCATGAGCCACCAGAACTGGCCACCCAGCCCCAATCCCAATCCCCTCCTGCCCCTGCCACTGCAGCGCGCCGAACAGATGCCGCGCTCGTCCGTGGACAAGGAGATCGCCTTCGCCGAATCCCTGACCCGGCACTACCGGAACTGCGCGGACCAGGTGGTCTTCAGCCACCCTTCCCAGCAGGACGAGGCCCACTTGCTGCCCAGCGCGCTGATTGCGGATCTGCCGCCCGCTACCGCAGCCGACCTGGTGGATACCGGGAAGCTGACCACCCTCGGCCTGCCCGGTTACTACGAGGCGACCCGGCGAAGCCAGGCGCTCGAAGTGGTGGATTGCTGTCACGGCCCGGCCGTGAAGCTGGCGGAAGGGGAAACCGCGCGCGGGGGCAGTGCTGTACTCCAGCAACAGGCTCTGTGTCCATTCAACGCCTTTGCACTATTTCGCCTGGCTGCCAGGCAGGCGGACAATCCGAGCCTCGGCCTGAGCCCTGCACAGAAAGGCAGCGCGGTCCATGCCGTGCTGGCGGCAATCTGGAGCCAGCTCGGCGATCAGCAGACCCTGCTCACCAACAGCGCCCAGTTACCTGCGCTGGTGGCCCGGGCCACGGACCAGGTTTTCAGTGATCTGAGCCGCGATGCAGGCCTCGAGCTCGGGCCGTACTACGTGGATCTGGAGAAAAAGCGAGTAGCTGACCTGGTGCTGAACTTTCTGACCTTCGAGACCCGACGGGAGCCCTTCCAGGTGGTGGCCACGGAACAGGACCTGGAAGGACAATTCGCCGGGCTCAACTTCCGCATGCGCATCGACCGGGTGGATCGCAGCCACTCGGGGCACTACCTGATTATTGATTACAAGACCGGCATGTCTGCCAGCATCAGTCAATGGCTGGGAGACCGGCCAGACGAACCCCAGCTGCCCCTTTACGCGCTCTGCTACCCCGAGCCGGTCTCCGGGATCGCCTTTGGCTGCGTTCGCGCGGAAAAGCCCGGTTATTGCGGCATTGTTGATGAGGCGCTGGCCCCCTGGGATTCCCAGGTAAAAACGCCACCAAAACTGAGCAAGGACCACCAGCGCGAAGACTGGGCAAGTCTGCACTCGGAGTTTCGGCAGCGGCTGACGGTGCTGGCCAAGGAGTACCTGAGCGGCTACGCCGCCGTACAGCCGAAGAACCTCAACACAGCCATCCGCTACAGTGAGCAGCTCCTGCCCCTGAACCGCCTGCCGGAAGCCGGATTTCTGGAGTACTACATTTCACGACGTTCAGGGGAGAATCATTCATGAGTATTGCCGTCCCCGACAGCGCGGCCCGGCGCGAAGCCCTGGACCCCACCCGTTCCTTCGCCGTCTCCGCGCCCGCCGGCTCCGGCAAGACCGGCCTGCTCACCCAACGGGTTCTGAAGCTGCTGGCGCTCTGCGACTATCCGGAGGAGGTCCTTGCCATTACTTTTACCCGCAAGGCCGCCCAGGAGATGCACCACCGAATTACCACGGCCCTGCAGAAAGCCCGCGAAGGCCAGCCGACCGGCTCCCCCCATGAACAGCTCACCAGCGAACTCGCGCGGCAGGTGCTTGCCCGTGACGAGGAGCGGGGCTGGCAGCTGTTGCGCAGCCCCAGTCGGCTGCGCATCCAGACCATCGACTCGTTCTGCCAGTCCATCACCCGGCAGCTTCCCATCGCCGCCGGAGCCAGCGCCTACCTGGAAACCCGAGAGAACGCCGCGCCTCTTTACCGCGCTGCAGTCCAGGAGCTGTTTCGGCAACTGCGCGAAGACGGTCCACTGGCCGAGGCCGTCGGCATCCTGCTGCGGCACATGGACAACAATCTGCCGCGGGTGGAAAACCTGCTGGTTCAGCTACTGCAACAGCGCAGCCAATGGCTGGGCCCCCTGTACTATTCGAGAGGCAACAAGCACTACTTCGAAGCGAGCATTTTTGCCATCGTCCAGGACACCCTCTCCCGTACCCGCAAGAAGCTGCACGGCCACCTGGCGGAGCTGGGCGAATTGCTGCGCTTCTCCTGTGAAAACCGGATCCGCAACGGCGAACAGCTCCCCTTCACGTCAGGGGACGTGCAGCTCGCCAGAGAGGACCTGGAGCCGCAACAGGCACTCGACCTGTGGCAGGCACTGGCGGGTTTGTGCCTGACCAACACCGGCGGGTGGCGCAAAACCATCAACAATAAACTGGGTTTTCCGGCCCCCTCGTCCACCCGGGACGCGACTGAAAAGCAACTGTTCAGCGAGCAGAAAGAACGCCTGATGGCCGTGATCGGGGACCTGCGTGAGGACGAGGAGCTCACCCGGCTGCTCACCGACATCCGGGCCCTGCCGAATCTCGCGGTGGCACCCGAGCAGTGGCAGCTGCTGGAGAGCCTCACCCTGGTGCTTCCCGGTCTGGCAGCCATCTTCAATCTTCACTGCAGCAAGGTGGGCGAAGCGGATTTCACGGAAGTGGCCATTGCCGCGTCGCGGGCGCTTGGCGAGGAGGATGCCCCGTCGGAAATCGCGCTGAAGCTGGATTACCGAATCAAACACATCCTGGTGGACGAGTTCCAGGATACTTCCCGCCCCCAGCTGGAGCTGCTGCAAAAACTGACCGCCGGATGGGAGGCTGGCGACGGGCGCACTCTGTTTCTCGTCGGCGACGCCATGCAGTCCTGCTACGGATTCCGGGACGCGAACGTGGGCATCTTCATCCAGGCGCGCACCCGCGGAATCGGCACCCTGGCCCTTACGCCGCTGAACCTCACGGTAAACTTTCGTTCCGACACAAAACTGGTGGAATGGGTCAACCATTGCTTCGAGCGGGTGTTTCCGCCCCGGGACGACATCAACCGCGGGGCGGTCCGCTACAGCATGGCCGATTCCTGCGGCGCTGCGGCGACCGGGCTGATCGAAGCGCGCGGCTTTGTGGGCGCCGGCGAGGAGGCCCAGGCCCACTACCTTCGGGACCTGCTCGGTGAGGAGCTGGAATCCGGCTCCGGCAGCGTCGCCATTCTGGCCCGCAGTCGCAGCCACCTGCAGGATGTGCTCAGGGAGCTGCGCTCGGCAAACATCAGTTGGCAGGCGCGGGACATCGACGCGCTCAGCGACCGAATGGCAGTGATCGATCTGCTCTCGCTGACCCGGGCGTTGCTGAACCTGAGCGACCGGATTGCCTGGCTCTCGATCCTGCGCGCCCCGTGGTGCGGCCTCGACCTGCACGATCTTCATACCCTTGCCAACACCCGTGTGGAAGAAAACCCGTCCGTTGCGCCCACCGCCCAGCCTCTGCTGTGGGGACAGATTCTCCACTGCGAGCGCGTCGGCTTGTCCGCCCCTGGACTGGCTCTGGTTCAGCGTTTGCGTGAGGTGCTGATCGCCGCCCTTGCCCAGAAGGGGCGCAAGCCCCTGCGCCAGTGGGTCGAAGGAACCTGGCTGGCCCTGGGCGGCCCCGCGGCCATTGCCAATCCCGCGGAACTTCACAGCCCCCAGCATTACTTCGCCCTGCTGGACCAGCACGCCCGGGGCGGGGACATGGACGATTGGGACGATTTCGAGAATGCTTTGACGGCCCTGTACGACAAGTCGGACGAGCGCTCGCGACTGCAGGTCATGACCATTCACAAATCCAAGGGCCTGGAGTTCGACACGGTCATCATTCCCAAACTGAACAAGGGCACGCGCGGCGACGACAACCCCCTGCTGCTGTGGCAGGAGTACACCGATACCCGCGGGGCGGCCCACCTGCTGATCAGCCCCCAGGGTGCCATTGGTGGCGATGGGGATAGCCTGTACAGCTACCTGAAGCGGGAGCGCTCCCTGCGTCAGGAATATGAAACTGCGCGGCTGCTCTACGTGGCCTGTACCCGGGCCATTTCGAAGCTTTACCTGCTCATGGACCTGGAGCGCGACGAAAAAAGCGGCGAACTGAAGGCACCGGGCCGCGGCACTCTGGCCGGGCAGATATGGCCCATTCTCAGGGACCAGATTGTTCTGGTCGAGGAAGCGTCCCCTTCCCAGGGCGGCACCTCGGCCACCCACTACGTGCACAGCCACATCCTGCGGCTCCCAACCCGCTGGCAGAGGCCCGCGTGGCCCCGCGACGAAAGCCTGGGCGCCTACCGCGGCCCCGCATCATTTGACGACCAGGAGCTGCCCGATCGCTCCGCCCTGCTTGCTCGCACCGCCCGCTACGCGGGCACGGTGCTGCACCGCGCTCTGCGGACCGTGTGCGAGGAAGGTATTGGACAATGGCCGCCCCAGCGGGTTGAAGCCCAACGGCCGTTGTGGATTCAGCAGCTACGCCAGCTGGGTGCGGCCCGGACCGAAGCGGTACAGGGAGCCCAGCAGGTTGCCGAGGCGGTGGGCAATGCATTGGCGGATCCGGTGGGGCGCTGGCTGCTGGACAACCGCCATGACGAAAGCGCCTGCGAACTGGCCCTGCTGGCGGGCGGTGCCGGCTACCGGGAGGCCATCATCGACCGTACTTTTGTGGATGAGGACTGCCGCTGGATTATCGATTACAAGACCACGACCGGGGAAGCTGTTTCCGACCTGGGTATGGACGCATTCCTGGCCCAGGCCGAGGCTGAGTATTCCGGGCAGTTGCGACGCTACCGCACCATCGTGGGGAAACTGGACACCGCGCGAGGCCGGGAACGCCCGATACGCACTGCACTCTACTTTCCTCAACTCAAGCGACTGCACGAAGTGTTCTTCACAGAGGACCAGGTCCACCCCGCATGATTTGAATACATGGGGCCTGGTCCGCAGGATCAAAATCTCCGGCGATCGGGAGGCATATCTTCGAAATAAGCGGTCTGAATGCGGACCCGAATTCCCGCAGCCTTCCGAGCCGTGTAGAATTAGCGCTCAACCGCCTGCTAAGCCCCGAACCAATCACAGCAGCACACTCATGCACGAACAGTAAAAGCAGCCAGACCCATGACCCGAGATACTGAAAACCTTAATGTCGTCTCTCAGGAGGTATTGATTACCCCGAGCGACATTAAAAAAGCCCTTCCCCTGAGCGATCGCGTCCGTGAATCCGTGCTCATGGGCCGCCAGACCATTTGCGACATTCTGGACCGCAAGGACCACCGCATGATGGTCGTTATTGGCCCCTGCTCCATTCACAATGTGGAGGAAGCCAAGGAATATGCCCGCCGTCTCAAAGTTCTGGCCGATGAGGTAGCGGACACGCTGTATGTGGTGATGCGTGTGTATTTCGAGAAGCCGCGGACCACTGTGGGCTGGAAGGGACTGATCAACGACCCCTACCTGAACGATTCCTTCAAGATTGAGGAAGGCCTGCACATCGGCCGTCAGCTGCTCATCGATGTGGCCGAAATGGGCCTGCCCACCGCCACCGAGGCCCTGGACCCCATCTCTCCCCAGTACCTGCAGGATCTGGTCTCCTGGTCCGCCATCGGCGCCCGTACCACGGAGTCCCAGACTCACCGGGAGCTGGCCAGTGGCCTGTCCACCGCCGTGGGTTTCAAGAACGGCACCGACGGCGGCCTGACCGTGGCGATCAATGCACTGCAGTCCGTCTCCAGCCCCCACCGCTTTCTCGGGATCAACTTCGACGGACGGGTTTCTATCATCCATACCAAGGGCAATCCATACGGTCATGTGGTCCTGCGTGGAGGCGGCGACAAGCCGAACTACGATTCGGTCAGCGTTGCAATGGCTGAGCAGGAGCTCAAAGCCGCGGGAATTTCCACCAACATCATGGTGGACTGCAGTCATGCCAACTCCAACAAAAACCACGAGCTTCAGCCTCTCGTCCTGGACAACGTCACCAACCAGATCCTCGAAGGAAACCGATCCATTATCGGGGTGATGGTGGAAAGCAATCTGAACCCTGGCAAGCAGTCGCTCAACGATGACCCGTGCAAACTGGAGCATGGGGTTTCCGTGACCGATGCCTGCATCGGCTGGGACACGACGGAGCAATGCCTGCGCGACGCGCGCGAGAAACTGCGCGACGTGCTGCCCCGACGCTGATACCCACCTTCCGAGCCCCTTCCCGGGGGCTCTACCGAACTCCTTCTCAAATTCTCCAATTGCACGTAAACTTGTGTGTTGACGTCTCAGCCCGAATACCCGAAAGCGAAAAACCTTAATCAGTCACGCTGAACGCCTTTTGCTGCCGGCCCCGTCAGGCAGCCCGAGAAGCGCCGGTTACAGCAATCTTCCGGCGCCACAATCAATAACGACTCACTGACCTTCTGCTATGCCGAAAATACTGCTTGTCGACGACGATCTCGAACTGTGTGAGCTGCTCCGCGACTATCTTCAGGGTGAGGGGTTCGAGGTGGAGATGGTTCACGACGGAAGCCATGTGCTGGACATCACCAGTAAATGCACTTTTGATGTGATCGTGCTGGACGTGATGATCCCGGGACTGAACGGCTTTGAGGTCCTGCGCAAACTCCGGGACTACTGCAAAACACCCGTCCTGATGCTGACCGCCAAGGGCGATACGGTCGACCGCATCGTGGGGCTGGAGCTGGGTGCTGACGACTATCTGGCCAAGCCCTGCAATCCGCGCGAGCTGGTGGCCCGCCTGCGCGCCATCCTCCGACGCATCAGCGCCCAGGAGAGTACGTCCCGCACGGAGGACACCCTCACTGTGGACAAGCTGAAGGTCCATCTGGGCAGCCGCACCGTCTACTTCGACGGCGAGCCGGTCACCCTGACCGGCGCTGAGTTTGCGGTACTGGAATGGTTGATGCGCTCGCCCGGGCAGGTGATCAGCAAGGACATCCTCACGGAAGAGGCGCTGGGCCGGAAACTGACCCCCTACGACCGCAGCATCGACGTGCACATCAGCAACATCCGCAAGAAGCTCGCGGCCAAGAACGCCAGCAAGGATCTGATTATCAATATCCGCGGCGCGGGTTACATGCTCACCACCAGCGAACACGATGCCTAAAATTTACATCAAGATATTCATTGGCTTCTGGGCCATCAATATCTTGACGGTCGTCGGCCACAACATCTACGTGCACTGGGTCAATCCCAGCCCGGAAAACCAGCTGCTGGCCCAATATGAGAGCAGCCCCTACGACCGCTTTGCGGTACGCGGCCTGAACAGCACCATCGACGCCATTATGGACTACAACCTGGCGAGCCTCCGACGGGGGATTCCCCAGGTCGATGAGTGGATCTTCCGGCGCGTCTACATCGTCGACGAGTTGGGCATCGACCTCCGGGGCCGGGAAATCCCTCCGATTATCAACGAAATTCTGGGCATGGTCGGCCCCAAAAATCCCTTCTACATCACCAGTGAGCAGGAGCAGAGCTACGCAGCGCGATTCATCCTGCTGCCAGACGGCAATGAGCTTAGGGTGATCTCCTTTTCCACGCCCTTGTACGGTCGCTACGTCCAGTGGCGCCTTTACATCAGATCCAACTGGGTTCTGTACCTGATGTCCCTGCTGATTTCCGGGACTGCCTGCTACATCTTCGCCCGCCACCTGTCCCGTGACTTCCGCGCTCTGCAGGAAGCGACCAATGAAATTGCCCGGGGCGATCTGACCGTGCGCGTGGCGCCCCGCTTTGCAACGCGCAAGGACGAGATGGCGGATCTGAGCCGGGATTTCGACAACATGACGGTACGTCTGCAGAAGTCCATGCAGGAACAGAAGCGGCTGATCAAGGACGTATCCCACGAGCTGCGCTCTCCGCTGGCCCGCCTGCAGTTTGCACTGGGCATTGCCCAGCAACGCAGCGGCGGGAAGGTCCAGGAGGAGCTGGAAAAAGCCCGGCACGCGGCGGATTACCTGAACGATATCATCACCACCATCCTGTCCTTCCCCACTAATGAGGCCGAGAGCTGGGAGCTCACGGACATGGTGGACCTCAACGCTTTGCTGCAAACACTGGAGACAGACTTTGTGCAGGAGGCCAGTGAAAAAGGTGTGACCATCACCTTTAAGAGCGATGTGCAGGATGCCTTGGTGGCCACCTACAGCAACACCCTGATGGGGGTGTTCGAAAACCTGATTGGCAACGCCGTACACTACACCCGGCCGGACACCCTGATTACCATTTCCCTTCGCCAGCGGGCCAACGATTTCATCATTGCCGTCGCCGATCAGGGGCCCGGGGTCAAGGAGGAACAACTCAGGGATATTTTTGAGCCCTTCTTCCGCACCGATGAGGCGCGGGACCGGGCCAGCGGCGGGTACGGTCTGGGGCTGAGCATTGCCCAGCGCACGGTGCAATTACACCAGGGCAGTATCACCGCCCACAATCACCCGGAGGGTGGGCTGGTTGTGGAAGTGCTGCTCCCCAGGGCGGACTTCGAGTCCACTCAGGAGTCCGAGTACCCTGCGCCGCGAACAGCCTAATAGGCTGCTGGACTCTGCGCTCAGCTCTCCACCTCGTGACGAGCCGACGCATTTCAGAATGCGGATCCGGATCTCAAGGTCCGACGTTCTGAATCCGTTCGCGATCGGGTTGGACCTTTCGAAATCGCGGTAAATACGTCCATGTAGCTCCCTCGCGGCATCCATGCCGCCAGGGTTTCGAAAGGTCCAACCCGACCCCGAACTCACATTGTGCCCGCCGAGAAATTGTCGATCGACCTCGTCAACTGCTCGCCCAAGCCGAAGAGCGTTCGGCGTCCTTTTCCAGAAACCGTTTCCACTGCGTTGGAAAGCCGCACTGCGATGAGAGTTTGCGGTGGCGGGGAGGGGTTTCGAGACCCTCACGGCAGGGAAGCCGTGAGGGAGCTCCAGGGATGGATTCACGCGTTCTCGAAACCCCTCCCCGTCAGTGCAAACGGATTAAGGACTCTGCGCTCAGCCCTCCACCCCCGTGGCGACCCGACGGAGATTCGGCGCGGATCTCAAGGTCCGACGTTCTGAATCCGTTCGCGATCGGGTTGGACCTTTCGAAATCGCGGTGAATACATCCATGTAGCTCCCTCGCGGCATCCATGCCGCCAGGGTTTCGAAAGGTCCAACCCGACCCCGAACTCACATCGTGCCGGCCGAGAAATTGTCGATGGCCTCATTAACGGCCCGCCCGCCCAAGCCGAAGAGCGTTCGGCGTCCTTTTCCAGAAACCGGTTCCACTGCGTTGGGAAGCCGCACTGCGATGCGAGTTTGCGGTGGCGGGGAGGGGTTTCGAGACCCTCACGGAAGGGAAGCCGTGAGGGAGCTCCAGGGATGGATTCACGCGTTCTCGAAACCCCTCCCCGTCAGCGCAAACGGATTAATGACTCAGCAGTAACGTTCAGCTTTTGGTTTTCCATCGTTGGGTTACGGCCTGCGGCCTAACCCAACCTACACGGCCCGATAGCAAATAAAGGTTAAATCGAGTTTCATTTCCGCTGCAGTGGCAGGCCGCGCTGCAATGGGTTCTCGAAACCCCTTCCCGCATCGCAAACGGATTCAAAACCCCGCGCCGCCCCTAAAACTCTGAACGCGGGTTCGAGGTGCTAAAAACCGATTGGAATCGTTTTGAAAAAGTCCGGGACGGATTTCTTGAACAGGCTGCTAGCCCAGCTATTTTCGGGCGGCGCGCTTGCGGAGTTTACGCTGGTGGCGCCGATAATCCCGCTGCTCCTGCACTGTAAACGGCTCCGCGTTGCGCGGAATCTCGTAGCCGGCGGTGAGAGCCAGATCGGCGATCTCCCGGTGGTTGAGCTCCACCCATTGGCCAGCCCGCACATGACTGGGGATGAAGATGTTGCCGTAGCGAACGCGCTTAAGGCGATTGACTTTGACGCCCTGGGATTCCCAGAGACGGCGAACCTCCCGGTTGCGGCCCTCCATGACCACGCAATAATACCAGTGGCTGCTGCCTTCGGTTTCCCGTTCGACGATATCGGTGAAGCGGGCGACGCCGTCTTCCAGCAGGACACCGTCCAGCAGCCGCTGCTTCATGTCCTCGTCCACCTCTCCGTAAATCCGCACCAGGTACTCCCGGTCGATTACGGAGGATGGATGCATGAGCTTGTGGGCGAAATCCCCGTCGTTGGTGAAGAGCAGTGCGCCACTGGTGTTGATATCCAGACGGCCCACGGAGATCCAGCGCCCCTCGCGCAAACGCGGCAGGTGGTCGTAGACCGTGGGGCGCCCTTCCGGATCGGAGCGGGAGCAAATCTCCCCTTCAGGCTTGTTGTAGAGAACTACCCGCAGACGTTGCCTGCCGGGGGCTGCCGCCTTGACCACATGACCGTCGAAGACGATCTTGTCCTCTCGGGTGACCCGATCGCCTATGGTCGCGACCTTGCCGTTGATCCGGACCCGGCCCTCGGCGATTGCCGCCTCCATTTCCCGACGCGAGCCGAGGCCGGCCCGAGCCAGAACCTTGTGCAGCTTCTCGTCACTCGTGGAGCTTGGCGGGTTCGGATCCGTCTTCGCTGCTGTCGCTTGCTTCGGCTTCGGGCTCTTCTTCGCCGCTGCCGGTTTCGTGTGGTGCCGCTTCGTCTGTTTCACTGTCAATTTCCATCAATGGGGCTGCCTGTTCGCTGTCAGGCTCCGCTTCCGGTTCTTCGATCGGGCGGGGCTCCGGCTCCCGGTCAGCCTCAGGGATGCCGTCGGTGACGGACTCCTCGTCCCGATCCCCTGATTCTGTCGCCTGAGTGCCTGGATCTGTACCCGGCTCAGCTGCACCCGCATCTTCCGCCGTCAGTGCATCGGTGGAGCCCGCGTCGACCTGACCCGGTTCATCGCCTGGCTGCGCTTCAGCCGTTGATTGGCCGTTCGCTTCCTGACCATCGGAATCCGCGGGGAAGTCCAGCTGGGATTCCAGCTTTTCAAAATCCTGGATTTCCTTGAGCGTGGGCAGCTCGTCGAGGCTCTTCAGATTGAAGTAGTCCAGGAACTGCCGCGTGGTGGCATACAGAGCGGGCCGCCCCGGCACATCGCGATGGCCCACCACCTTCACCCATTCCCGTTCCGTCAGGGTCTTGATAATGGTGGAGCTGACCGCCACGCCCCGGATCGACTCGATGTCGCCCCGGGTAATTGGCTGGCGGTAGGCGATCAATGCAAGGGTCTCCAATAACGCACGGGAGTACTTCTGTGGCTTTTCTTCCCAGAGCCGGTTGACCCAGGGCGCCGTCTCCTGAACGACCTGAAAACGCCAGCCGCTGCCCACTTCTTTCAATTCGAAACCGCGACCTTCGCAGTCGGCCTGGATCTCCTCCAGGGCAGCGAGGATATCGCCCTTGGCCGGCTTCTGCTCCGGGTCCAGATCCTGATCGGGCTCGCTGCCTTCGGGCGCTTCAAACAGGCTCGCCAGCTTGGCGACGCTGAGGGGACCATCGGCCGCCAGCAGTGCTCCCTCGATGATTTTGCGCAGTAGAGTGCTATCAATATTCATGTTCTGACTGGAGTCGTTTCCGTTGTTTCCACAGCGGTGATTCCGCGAGTGTGGTCATTTGGTCTGTGGGGCGAAGCTACTGGGCGCGGGCTTTTACGTGGATCGGGCCGAAGGATTCGCTCTGGACGATTTCCACCATGGATTCCTTGATCAGCTCCATGATCGCCAGAAAGCTCACCACCACGCCCAGACGCCCTTCTTCCACCGTGAACAGGCTGACAAAGGGCACGAAGTTGTTGCCTTTCAAGCGGTCGAGGATCTGGCCCATCCGCTCACGGGTGGACAGCTTCTCCCGCTCCACGTGGTGACTTTCGAACATGTCTGCCCGGCGCAGCACCTCCGACAACACCAGCAACAATTCGCGCATTTCCACGTCGGGTTCCGGGCGGGTCAGTGTGTTGTCGGGTGGTGCGGCACTCGCCACGTGGACTTCGCGGCCGACCCGGGGCATCTCGTCGATATCTTCGGCAGCCTGCTTGAAACGCTCGTACTCCTGGAGGCGGCGGATCAACTGGGCGCGGGGATCTTCCTCCTCCTCTTCCTCTTCCTTGCTGCGGGGCAGCAGCATGCGGGATTTGATCTCCGCCAGCATGGCCGCCATCACCAGATACTCCGCGGCCAGTTCGAACTGCATGGCGGACATCATTTCCACGTAGGCCATGTACTGCCGGGTAATCTCGGCCACGTGAATCTCCAGAATGTCGAGGTTCTGGCGGCGGATCAGGTAGAGCAACAGGTCAAGCGGCCCTTCAAACGCTTCCAGGAAGACTTCCAGCGCATCGGGCGGGATGTAGAGGTCCTTGGGGAGTTCCGTGTAGGCCTTGCCCTGGACCACGGCGAAGGGCATCTCCCCCTGCTGGGGACGGGCAGACGGAGCATCTTCGGGGGTCTGGGAGTAATCGTCGTTGGACGCTTCCTGCTGCTGATCCACAACAGTTATTTCATCGCTCTCGCTGATCACGCAGATACCTTCGTTATTTTCCAGACAGCTACTCAGGCCGAGACACTGCGCCAGACAGAGACCCCGCTCGGGGCGGAGTGCGGCAGATTATACTTCGCGACTGTCGTTTGCAACAGCCTTGTGCGGCCGTCACTCGCTCCGGAAAAGCCGGACATTTTCTTGTTTTTCAGAATATTGCGTGCATCTGTTGGCTTGTATTCGAGCACCAGCCGGGGCCCGGCGTATCACGCTTCCGTGAACTCGCCACATCCCTGGCGGACCACCACGGGCGAATCACCCGTCAGATCCACCACTGTGGTCGGCTCCAGGCCGCAGAAGCCGCCGTCGATGACCAGCTCCAGTTCGTGCTCCAGTGTCTCTCTGATGTCGTAGGGGTCGGTCAGGGGGTGCTCATCCCCAGGCAGTATCAGGCTGCTGCTCATCAGCGGCTCGCCCAGCTCCTCCAGCAACGCGAGAGCGATGTTGTTGTTGGGAACCCGCAGACCGATGGTCTTGCGCTTGGGGTGCTTGAGCCGGCGAGGCACCTCGGAAGTGGCTTCGAGAATAAATGTAAAAGGGCCCGGGGTGTACTTTTTGAGGAGGCGGAACATGAGGTTGTCCACCTTGGCATAGGTGGCCAGCTCCGACAGATCCCGGCATACGAGCGTAAAATTGTGATCCTTGCCCAGCCGGCGGATCGCGCGTATCCGGTCCAGCGCCATGCGGTCACCCAGTTGGCAGCCCAGGGCGTAAGCGGAGTCGGTGGGGTAGGCGACCAGGCCACCCTGGCGGATGATCTCCGCGGCCTGGCGAACAAGACGGAGTTGGGGGTTTTCGGGGTGGATCTGAAAGAACTGCGCCAAGTGAACTTCTCCCTGACCGCCGCGCCAGCGCGGCACTTGTGCTGAACAGCCGGGCCGACCGGATAAAGGCGGCTCGCGGGACCCGGCCCAGTGTGCCAAAAGTCCCCTTCCTTTGCCAGAGAATGCGCTAATCCCGGGTGTCGTGGGTATTTGGCAGCGCGGTGCGGTATTATCCTGCCTTGCCGCTACAATGGAGGTTGCAACCGGCGCAGGCCCGAGCGCGGGTCATTGAGCATTTTCAACTGGCGGAGGTCCTAAGCAGACTGTTAAGGGACTCTTTTTCAACGGCCTGCCAGGCCGAAGGGGCTTGTGAATCAAGCGCCTGAGAGCAACTGCCAGTGTCCGGGCGGGTGGCCCCGATTAAAGTTCACCCAGAGTCTGTTTCACAAACCGAGAGCGTTATGACCGAAAGCACCACCACCGCCAGCCCCGAGCGGAACAACCCTCTTCTCGAGATTCTGATCAACGTAGTCATTCCTACGGTAATCCTCAGCTTCCTGAGCAAGGACCAGTACCTGGGCACCAAACTTGCCCTGATTGTCGCCCTCGCCTTTCCCATCGTATACGGCTGCAAGGATTTTATCGGCGCGCACAAAATCAACTTTTTCTCCGTGCTCGGCGTGGTTACGGTCGCGTTAACGGGCGGAATGGGCCTGCTTGAAATTGACCCCAAATACATTGCCATCAAGGAGGCAGCCGTTCCCGGCCTCATCGGCCTGGTGACCCTGTTCTCCCTGAAGACCCGATACCCGCTGGTCAAAACCTTTATCTATAATGACAAGCTCTTGCAGGTCCAGCGCATTGATCGCGCCCTGCGGGAAAACCAGACCACCAAAGCCTTTGAGAAGAGCCTCGCCAACTCATCCGTGCTGCTGGCCTGCTCCTTTTTCGTAGCCTCCGCCACCAACTACGCACTAGCCAAGATCGTGCTGGTAAGCCCACCCGGTACTGAAGCCTTCAACGTGGAGCTCGCACGCATGATGGCCCTCAGCTACCCTGTTAACGTGGTGCCGGCAATGATTGTTATGCTGTTTGCCGTGTACTACCTCTTCCGCTCCATTCGGAAACACACGAGTCTGAGCCTTGAAGAGATATTCAACGATCCTCAAAGCCAAAAATAAAACCAAGAGAGAATCATGCTTTACGCCATCATTTGCGAAGACGTAGCCGACAGCCTGCCTCTGCGTAAGCAGGCCCGGGCTGCTCACCTGGAGCGCATCCAGAAGCTGCAGGACGAAGGTCGCCTGATACTGGCCGGCCCGCATCCGGCCATCGACAGTAACGACCCGGGCGAGGCGGGTTTCACCGGCAGCCTTATCCTTGCAGAGTTCAATGACCTGGACGAGGCCCGGAACTGGGCCGACGACGACCCCTATGTAAGCGGCGGCGTGTTCAGAAAGGTCGAGGTCAAGCCCTTCAAGAAGGTTATGCCCTGACTTGCGAGCCCCGGCTTTCGCTGTGAGCAAGTTGACATTCCCGTTATTCCATTTAGAGCTTTCCCGGAGCTTCAGCTATCATTGGTGCGCGTTGCTACGGCAAGCTCTGGCCCTGGTCCAAAATCGTTGCAGCCGTTACCCGACCGGGCCCATCTCACAAATAGGTAATTCAATGAGCAAAAGCGCCCTCATTACATTTGTCCTGATTCTGCTTTTCAGCGCCGGCACGTTTGCCCAGACCCGGTACGTCTCCGACGAGCTGCGGATCAACATGCGCGCAGGTCAGGGAAACCAGTTCCGCATCACCAAGATCCTCCCCAGCGGCACCCGCATGACGGTGCTCGAAGAAGGCGAAACGGGTGAATGGGTCCATGTACGCACTCAAGCCGGCGACGAGGGCTGGGTGCGCGACCAATACCTTCAGGACCAGCCCATTGCCCGCGACCGACTGACCCAGGCCCAGGCTCGCATCCAGGAGCTTACCCGGGAGCGCCAGGAACTGGGGGGCCAATCGTCATCCCTGCAGGAAGAGAACCAACGGCTCAGCAGCGAACTTCAGACCTCCCAGGCCGAAGTCCAGCGGCTCAGTTCTGAACTGGAAGAGCTGCAGCGCATCTCCGGCAACGCCATTACTCTGAACCAGACCAACAAGGAGCTGATGGAAGAGCGTCAGCTTCTCGAAACCGAGATCGAAGTCCTGCAAGCGGAAAACGAGCGACTCAGCGACGACACCAAACAGACCTGGTTCCTTTATGGCGCCATGGCGGTTGGTATCGGCGTCATACTGACCCTCATCATTCAGGCCCTTCGCTCACGACGTCGCTACTCCGAATGGGGCTGACAGCCTCGATCCCAGCCTGGGCTTGAATGCGACCCTCACGCGGCACGGAAGCCGCGCCCCGTCCAGCGGGCCCACGCCACCTGATGAAAAATCCGGGCACTCTTGGTAAGCTGCGCACCCACATGTCCTCCGCAGCCTGCAAGGAATAGAAATGGTCGCCAAGCTGAGTCGAACCTTTGCCTGTGCCCTCCTCCTGATATTTGCCAACGCGTGTTTCGCCACCAATCCGGTGGTTCAACTGGACACGGATCTCGGGCCCATCACCGTGGAGCTGTATCCAGAGAAAGCCCCCCTGACCGTCGAAAACTTTCTTCAGTACGTGGAAGATGGCTTCTATAACGGGACAATTTTCCACCGTGTGATCCCCGGCTTCATGATCCAGGGCGGCGGGCTGACCTTCGACTTCGTAGAGAAAGAAACGCGCGACCCGGTCAGGAACGAAGCAGACAACGGATTGAAGAATACCGCCGGCAGCCTTGCCATGGCGCGAACCGCCGACCCGGACAGCGCCAGCGCGCAGTTCTACATCAATGTTGTGGACAATCCCCATCTGGATGACGCGCGCTTTACCGTATTCGGTCAGGTGCTCGATGGCTGGGAAGTGATTGATGAAATCCTGGAGCTCCCCCGGGGCCAATACAGTGCCTACCCCCACGCCCCCAATGAAATGGTGCGCATCCTGGAAGCCACTGTGGTCGAAGGTACTGTGGTGGAAGGTGAAGGGGCCCCATGAGCATCGCACTGAGCGTCAACCTGAACAAGATCGCGCTGATCCGCAACTCCCGGGACGGGAATTACCCCGACGTCAGAGCATTCGGCAGGCTGTGTCTGGATCAGGGCGCCGATGGCCTCACCGTTCACCCGCGCCCGGACCAACGTCACATCCGACCCCGGGATCTGGACGAGCTCTCCGAACTGGTGGCAGAGTACCCGGGTCGTGAATTCAACGTGGAAGGCAATCCCTTCGCGGGCCCCCTCGGCAGCTATCCGGGGTTCATGGAACTGGTCAGAACGACCCGGCCCCACCAGTGCACTCTGGTACCGGACAGTACCGAGCAGCTCACCTCCGATCATGGCTTCGACATGCGCCGGGACGGAGAACGCCTGATGCCCATCATCGACGAGCTTCGCGCTCTTGGCATTCGCGTCAGCTTGTTCATGGACCCTGAGCTGGAACAGATCCGACTGGCGCAGCAGGCTGGTGCCGATCGCATCGAACTGTACACCGGCCCCTATGCGGACGCTTTTCTCAACCAGGATCCAGGCCTCGAAGCACTCTACCAGCGGTTTCACGACGCGGCTGCCCATGCGACCGACCTTGGGCTCGGCGTGAACGCCGGGCACGATCTCAACCTTCACAATCTGCCGCGGTTCACGACGATACCCGGGTTGCTGGAAGTGTCCATCGGCCATGCCCTGACCGTGGATGCCCTGCATCAGGGCATGACCAACGCCGTATCGGCCTACCTCACTATCTGCAATGGCACCCGCTAGTGTCGCCACCTTTCGCGAAACCCTCCAACCTGCTGACCATCTACGGGCGTAAACCGGTTCAGGAAGCCCTGCATGACGACAGTATCGAGTTCTTCCGGGTGCATCTGGCGGACTCCAACAAGCCCAACGACGTGCTGAGGGACATCGAGAATCAATGCCGCCGGCGCGGCATTGAGGTCCGGCAGCACGACCGCATGGGCCTTTCAAGAATTTCCCGGAACCGCAAGCAGGACCAGGGCGTGGCCGCCGATATCATCGCGGGAAATTTCAGGGAGTTCGCGGATTTCCTCAAAACAGAACCCGGTGATTTCACCCTGATCGCGCTGGACCGGATCACCAACCCTCAGAACCTCGGGATGATCATCCGCTCGGTATGTGCCGGTTACGTTGACGGCTTGCTGTTGCCACGACGCGGCTGTGCCAAACTGGACTCCCTGGTAATCAAGGCCAGTGCGGGGACCCTGTTCAGAGCCCCGATACTTTTCTGCGATGAGCTTCCCGGCGCGTTACAGGCCGCCAGGAGCCAGGGCATACACGTTTTTGGACTGGCCCTGGAAAACAGCCGGGCCCTCGGCCACACCCTGGATGTTCCCCGGATCCTGGTCCTTGGCAACGAAACGGAAGGTTTATCGGAGGAAGTGAGCGCCCTGTGCGATCAGCGGATTCACATCCCCATGCGCAATGGAGTGGAGTCACTCAATGTGGCCGTGACCGCCGGTATATTGGCCTTCCACCCGACCATCGGCGCGAACGACCGTCAATAGTTCCAACCCTCCCACCGACTGCTCAGCCGTGGTAGCTGGTTCCGCTGTGCGGATCGGCCATAAACTGCCGTAAATGAGCCGTGAAAACAGGTAAAGATTGCCGTTTTTTCCACTTTTTCGGCTTTCTGGCCTATTGCCAAGCCCTGTGAGGCGCTCTAAACTCTTTCGGAGTGCGTTGGGAAACCCCCTCAGCTCAGAACTGACCTCGATTATCGAACAGCTCCTACCTGATCTCCCTCCCCACTCGGAATAAAACGCTGCAAAGCAGCATTAGAACAAAGGTTAAAGTAATGTCTGACAAAATCACCGGAACCGTCAAGTGGTTCAACGAAAGCAAAGGTTATGGATTCATTACCCGTGAGGGCGGTCCAGACCTTTTTGTTCATTTCAGCAACATCGTAGGCGACGGTTTCCGTACTCTTCAGGAAGGCCAGGCAGTCCGCTTTACTGAAGGTCAGGGCCAGAAAGGTCCGCAAGCTGAAAACGTAGAACCGGCTTAAGGGCTCTACAGAATACGGCGGCATTGCCGCCGTATTTTTCCTTCCCCCTCCTCTCTTCCCTCTTCGACTCTCCTCCCCCGTCCAGAAACCGGGCTATTTCCTGCTGAACGAGTGAATACTCGAACGGGACTATTGTCTCAATCGAAACGATTTCGCCACAGTTGGAGGTTATGTAGAAGTCTATGGATTCGGAACTGATCGAAGCGGGACTGCGTTTAATGGCCGCAACCCTGGCAGGCGGTGCTATCGGCGCGGAACGCGCCTACCACGGGCGGGCCGCCGGCTTCAGGACCCACATTCTGGTGTGTGTGGCTTCGGCCCTGCTGATGCTGCTGATGCAATATCAATGGCTGGCGGTACCTGCCGACCAGCTTGCCACGATACGGGTGGACCCCACTCGCATGGCGCAGGGCATCATGACTGGGATCGGCTTCCTCGGGGCTGGCGTAATCCTCCACGACCGGCAAACGGTACGCGGGCTAACCACCGCCGCCTCGATCTGGATCACCGCAGCGATCGGCATCATCCTGGGTTCCGGTTTCTATGCGATCGGCGCCGCAGCGGGAGTCCTGGTGCTCGGCACCCTCTCGCTGTTCCGCTGGTTGGAATCACATATCCCTTCGCGGCACTATGCACGTCTTGTAGTGAAGGCTCAGCTCGACGTCGCGGATTTGGAGTTGCGCCTGACGGAGATACTCGGCCGCGAGGGTTTGAAAATGGATGGCTATTCCTATGTGGCGTCCCGGTCACGGGATTGCCAGGAAATCCAGACCACTATCAGCGCTTTCAGCCCCCGGAAATTCACCACACTCCACAAAGCACTACTGGCCAACGATCTGCTGATCAGCTTCCGACTGCTGCCGGGCAATAGTTGAGGGAAGCACGCGCACAGGGCCTGATTAACGCGATGCTGAATGGCTGGACCTAATAGTACGCGTTGGCCCGGTCGGAATGGTCAGTGACGTCGCGAATGCCGGCAAGGCCCGGCACCTGCTCCAGCAGGGCCTTTTCCACCCCATTCTTGAGTGTGATATCGATGGCGCTGCAACCCTGGCAGCCACCGCCGAACTCCAGAACAGCCATACTGTCCTCGGTTACCTCGACAAGACTGACCTGACCACCATGGGCCGCGAGCCCCGGATTGATCTCGTTGTAAAGGACGTAGTTGATTCGATCTTCAATCGGACTGTCGTCGGTCACCTTGACCATCTTGGAATTCGGCGCGCGAATGGTCAGCTGCCCGCCCATGCGGTCCGGGGAATAGTCCACACTGGCCTCATCCAGGAAAGGCACACTGCGCGCCTCGAAGTAGGCTCGGAAACCATTCAGTTCCATCACTTCATCGTCGTCCTGCTCCTCTCCCGGCCGGCAATAAGCGATGCACGTTTCCGCCTTGGGTGTACCGGGGTTGGAAACAAACATTCGAATGCCGATGTCCTCGCAGTTCTGCTTGTCCAGCAGCTCTTTCAAGTACGCCTGCGCCGAATCGCTGATCTGCACATTTACCATGGAACCTGACCTAAATTTTCGCAATGGGTTCGTCGCTCGCAGCCGCAGGTCGTTGCCTGCAATTCCCACACGTTTGGCAGGGGGATGCCTGAGCGTAAAACCAAAGTTTATCATGCCCGGGGGTGAATTTGGGCCTGCCGGACAACCACAGCCGCCGGCGTCAAAGCACGTCTCGCTCAAGCGACCTTCTGCAGAGAAGGGTTGGGCTCGGCTACGGCAAAACGTTGGGGATACTCAGCAATAAATTGCTGATGCCAGCTCTGCGTAGAAAGAATCACCATGAAAGCCATGTTGTCTTTGTATCCGAGTGGGCGGCCCGCACGGATTTTCTTCAAAAGCAGACTCACCTTGCGGGGGTCGAAATAGCCGAACTCCGCCAGACGTTTTTCGTCCAGCAAATAGCGTACATAGTCGGGTTCGACCGACCCGAAAAATGCACTGCTCATGGGCGCGCGGTAGGGTTGCTTGTGGCGGTTCAGTACCGTGTGCGGAAGATCACCCGCCATCGCTTCCTTGAGGATGTGCTTCTCTCTGAGAACACGCATTTTCAGTCTCGGATGCAGGCGATTGGCAAACTCGATGACCCGGTGATCCAGAAACGGAAACCGCCCCTCGACCCCGTTCTGCATGAGCATTCGGTCGCCCTGTGCGCTGAGCAGGTAGCCGGACATTAGGGTTTTCATTTCGAGGTATTGAGCCTTGCAGAAGAAGGACCAGTCATGGAACGGCTCCGGCAGCGACTCGAGCAACTCCGCCTCCGGGGAAGTGCCCATGCGCGCACGGGCTTGCTCCGAGAGGAAGTGCCCTATCCTGGAGGTGGTATTGATCCGCGGCTGGTGGGAAAACAACGGATGCTCCGGCTGGTCAACTCCGCTGCCGAAGAAGTTTGCCAAAAAGCCGTGGGCCTTGCCGCGGGAAAGCTGCAAATAGGGATACAGCCTTCGCACCAGCAGTGGCCGCCAAGTGGATTCGGGATTCGCGGCCCAGAAGCGGCGCAGTTTCGCTTCCTTGAAGATGTCGTATCCGCCCAGCACCTCGTCCGCGCCCTCCCCTGTCAGCACCACGCGCATCCCTTCCCGCTTGACCAGGCCGGATAACAAGCCCATGGGAACGGGCGCACTGCGGACGATGGGCATTTCCGTGTGCCAGATCGTTTTCTCAAAGGCTGCGCCAATTTGCTCATGGTCACAGCGCACGCTGCTGTGCTCCGTGCGCAAAGCCTTCACCACCTCAGCCTGATAGCCGGACTCATCCAGATTCTGGTCGGCAAAAGTCAGGGAGAAGGTTCGCAACTGCGCAGTAGAGCATTGCCGGATCAAGCTGGTGATCACCGATGAATCGAGACCGCCTGAGAGGTAAGCTGCGACCGGCACATCGGCCCGGAGCCGAAGCTCGGTTGCTTCACTCAGCAGGCACCGGAGTTGTTCCGCGGCGCCGGCAGCGCCCAGCGGTTCATAGTCGTCCCGGGCGGGGAAGTTCAGATCCCAGTAGCGTCTTCGCGTCAGTTGACCCTGGGAATAAATCGCCATTTCCCCGGGAGGCAGCTCCCGGACTCCGGCGAACACGCTGTTCGGTGCGACAGGGGCCCAGAAATGCAGTAGCTGATTGAACCCATCGAGATCAAGACAGGGGCGTTCCTGTCGGCCTGCAATGATCGCCTTCACCTCCGATGCGAACCAGAGCCCGTGCCGGTCCTCGGAATAGAACAGCGGCGCGATACCCACTCTGTCCCGCACCAGCACGGCTGTGCGAGAGTTCGCATCCCAGAGACAGAAGGCAAACTGTCCGTTGAGATGGTCAACGAAGTCGAGGCCATACTCCTCGTACAAGTGGAGAATCACCTCGCAGTCCGAACCGGTGCGAAAGCGATGACCTCGCGCGGTCAACTCCGCTCGCAACTCCACGTAGTTGAAGATCTCACCGTTACAGGTCAGCCAGAGGCTTCTGTCTTCGTTGCACAGCGGCTGCGCTCCAGTCTCCAGGTCGATGATGCCCAGGCGGGTATGCACCAGCAACGCCTGATCGTCCGTGTAGAAGGCCGCTCCATCAGGGCCCCGGTGAGCAAGCTGGGCGGCCATTCTCGTCGCAATTCCGGCATCGCCCACGAGCCCGCGGTGCGTAACGTGGCCCCCAATCCCGCACATCGCCTACGCTCCCTGCTGCACAAGCTCCCGGCGCGGGGCTGTTTCCGCCATCTGCTTCGGGTTTCCAAGTGGCCCCGGTACATCCTCTACCAGTAACGGCGCCCAATGCAGAGGCGCGGTCGTTCGTCGCTTGCTGGCGATATCCCCATAAATGTACTCGGCTTCAGTTGTTCTGATGCCGAGCAACTCAGCCAGGTACAACGCCGACTTGTCGTTGTTGAAGCACCACAGGGCCACGTCCATTTCCTTATACGGCAAGTGGTAATAGAACTCGTCCTGCCCCTGTGACAGGCTGTAAGTGTCAGTGGTCGGGGCGGCGTTACAGATCTCCGCCGGCAACCCCATGTCTTTCGCCAGAGCATACACCTGGGTCTTGTAGAGATGGGCAATCGGCTTGAGGTCGGCCGAGCCGTCGCCGTTTTTCACAAAGAAGCCCTGATCGTACTCGACCCGATTCGGCGTCCCCACCACCGCATAGTTCAAACGGTCTCCGTGGAAAAACTCGATCGTTTTTCGGACCCGCTGCTTGTAGTTGGTGGCCGCGACAATGGTGAGGTATTCTTTGATACCCAATCGCTTCTGGTAACGATTTCCCTCGGGATCCTCCACCACAATGCGAAAGTGGTTTATGGCTCCCTCTACGCCTCCGCTGATGGCGATCTTGTTCTTCCAGCCGTCTCCGTAGTCCGGAAACAGTTTCCGAATGGCCTCGTCACGCCACTGGTAGCATCCGACGGCCTCGAGAACCCCGGCAATATCCTGTACCAGATATCGAACCCCAAGCTGCTCAACCAGCGTTCTGCCCCGTTGCTCACTACTGGAGGACGAGTCCCGTTCCGGAAGCAGCAGTGCAAAAGTCCTCTCGGCGCCAACCGCTTTGACGGCCAGCGCACAGGAGACCGCACTGTCGATTCCACCCGAGACCGCCACTACCAGCCCGCGCTTTTTCAGCTTGTTCCGGAGCATGGAGCGCAGCTTTCCCGCAATCCGTTCGGCCTCCGCATGAGCATCGAAAGCGAAAATTTCCTTGGCAATATGATCAATGTCTACCGTCACGGCTAGCCCCTCTTATGTGCAGTTTGCGGTGAGATCGAGTTGCATGAGTTTGAACCTTTGTACCTTGCCGGAAGCAGTCCTCGGCAAGTCGCTTGCGAACTCGACCTCCTTGGGTATTTTGTACTGGGCGCAATGCTGTTTGCAGTGCCGCAGGACATCCCGGGCTGACAGCTCCCTGCCAGGAGCGACAACGACGAACGCCTTGATGACCTGCCCCAGGATCGCATCCGGAATTCCCACCACAGCGACTTCCTGAACACCGTCCAGGGACGCGATGGCCTGTTCAATTTCTTCCGGCGCCACCCGATGATCGCCCGTTTTGATGATGTCCGACCGTCGGCCGACCACGGTGATAAAGCCGTCTTCGTCCTGGTGACCCATGTCACCCGTACGCAGCCACTCTCCAAAGAATCTTGCTGCGGTTGCCTCCTCGTTTCGCCAGTAGCCAAGCATGATGTTGGGACCACGGGCACAGATCTCACCTGTTTCCCCCCGAGGAACCTCCCGGCCCTGATTGTCCATGATCTTCAGGCTGACACCCGGAACCGGCACACCCACGGTCCCCAGCTTGTTCTCGAGTTGATCCGGCGGCAGATAGGAGAGTCGCGCGGTGGCTTCCGTCTGACCGTACATCACGTAAAACCTGGCGTGCGGCCACCCCTTGCGAACCTTTTGGACATCGTCGGGCGCCAGCGCGCCGCCCGCCTGTGTCAGATACCGCAGCCGCGGCAAAGGATGCCTGGACAGATCGCAACGGCGCATCAGAAGGCGGTATGTTGATGGAACGCCCGCAAATCCAGTAACGGACTCCTCCTGCATGTGCGCCAGCACCTGCTGTGGATAAAGCAGACTGTTTTCCAGCACCAGACACGCACCTGCCGCCAGGTGGCTATGGAGCACCGAGTTTCCGTAAGCGTAGTAGAACGGCAGGACGCACATTCCCCTGTCGTTCGCCGTGAGCTCCAGGTAACTGACGATTGCGCGTGTGTTGCTCACCAGATTGGCGTGACTCAGCATGACACCTTTCGGTTCTCCGGTGGTACCGGAGGTATAGACGATGCTGCAAAGCGCTTCATCGTCCGTCGTACCGCCTTGAGCCGTCCCCGGAGCGTCGCATTCGTCGATGGCAATGACGCGGCCATGCCCCGGATACTGGACCTGGCCTGCGCTCTTCCACAGCCCGTGTCGCAAAAGCTGTCCATTGTGCAATACCAGGCGAGCTTCCGCGTGTCGGATCAGATGGCCGACCTGCTCGGATTTCAAGGTCGTGTTCAGCGGCACCACCACCGCCTTGGCGCGAAGCGTCGCATAGTAGGCTATGACATAGTCGGCGCTGTTTTCCATTAGCAGCACAACGCGCTCCCCTGGGCACAGCCCCAACGCGCTCAAGGTGTGCGCCAGGTCTTCGATGCGATCCCACAGCTCCCCGTAGCAAAGGCGAATATCGCCTTGCGCGATGGCCTCCTGCTGCGGGTGCTTCCGAACGCGGCGCAGCAGTATTTCATCAAGATTCTCAGTCACCGTTGCGATTCGCTCCAATCCATGGCATTTACACGTTCAACACGGCGAGAGTTCGCAAGAACACGTTCGTCCTGTCCCTCCGCTGAACCGGAAAAGGTCGTGGGGCGTGCTACAGTGGTAGCGCAAGCCGAATAGAAACAATCAAGGCGTACGGCTCGTGGGACGCGAAAATGTTGTATACCCGCAGCCCTGGCAGGAAACAGCGTCACGCGGCCGCTTTCTTTGTATTCAGAAAACTTATCAGATTGTTGACGGAATCCAGGTTCTCGGGAATCATGTCGCCCTCCGCGACCTGAATACTGAACTCTTCCTCCAAAAAGAAAATAAGCTCCAGTATCCCGGTCGAATCCAGAATTCCTTTCTCGAGGAACGAATCATGATCGTTCAGAAGAGTCTGATCGTCGGAAAACAGATAGTTCTCAAGAATGAAACTGCGAATCTTCTCTCTATAAACCATTTTGGTCTCCGTGCACATTTCCATCGCACTTACTTCGACCAATCTATGGTCAAAGTCGCGCTTCCGCTTTGCGCTATTGCGCCGCACCGGGCGGCATCATGACGCCGTTTCGATTGTTTCCCTGGTTAGCACCCCGCGTCACCTTGGCGCCGACCCGGGTCGGTTCCATGTGCCGCGTGGCATAATGAGCCAGGCAATCCATAAGGCAACATTGATCCTGATTCTGTTCCGTTTTTTGTTTCGGTCCTCGGCAAAAAAGACAGAAAAATGAAGACCAACGCGGCCAAATCATTATCCCGCCTGACGCCGCACCTCCGATGTGTCCAGATCTTCCACCCACAACCGGGCCCCACAGAATGCTACGCGCCCACTTAGCTCACGAAGGTGGGATATTGGAAACGATCATCCGCTCGGGGTGTCTACCACAGGAATCTTCGGGTGGCCCGCGGTCACTTACTACACCGGGCACCCGTCCGGACAAGGATGTTCGGCCAAGCGAAACCACCTCATCGCGCGACTGCGCCAAACGCGGATCGCCGGGCATCCTTCAGCGTTCTTTGGGGCCTCTGCGGCAAGGAGCTCGCCATGATCTGGAGTCAAGCACATAGCAGGAGATTTGGGGCATCCGGTATCGGTGCGGAGAACAGCCGTCCGAGGCCCGCGGAACGACCAAATGCGGGTATACACAATTTGATGTTGGAAAAAGTGGAGCCTCTGGTCGCCCGTTTCCTGGCGATCGATTCGGCCGACATGCCCAGTCATTTCCACACAGCCAATAGTTCACACCTGGACCAGATCGTTCGGATCCGCCAGGGCTTTGTGCACAGAACCGCGAACGAGGACCGCGCCTACCTTCGCTGGCGATATCGATTTGATGACGATGACACCGGCCTCGATTTCAACGACAACCGAATCTGGGTGTTCTGCAAGGATCAGGAGATACTCGGATTCGTCGGCGTCGAGTCCGTTCGCCTGCTGGTTAATGGCGGCGCCACCAAGGCGATCAAAGTGATGGATCTCGTAGTCAGGCCCGAACTGGACCGCAAGGGCCTCGGGGTCTGGATGAATCTCAAACTACAGAGCATGGGACTTCCGATCATCGCGCTCGGCAGCAACAGGAACTCCCTGGGGATCATGTCCAAGCTGTTTCAGAGGATGCCAAACCAGAGCGTATACAAGAATATCCTCAACAGCCGGCGTTATTTCAGTTCGCGAATTCACAATCCGCTCTTGGCCGGCGCCCTGACCTCCATCTACGATCTGGGCTACTCACTGGTGCTCAGCGGGAAGGCGCTCGCCTCCAGGGCAAAGGTAGAAATGGCGCCGGTCCGACGCTTCTCCCGGGCGGACGATGCATCATTGGCGCAGATGCAGCACCACGGAATCGAGTTCCAGCGCACCTCGGACTACCTCAACTGGCGATTTTTCGACAATCCTCGCGACCAGATCGAGGTGCTCGGGCTGCGCAGGGAGGGCGATCTGGTCGGTTATATTGCGGTCGCTCTGCGGGAATCGCGCCAGCATCCGGGCATGAAGCAGGCCTTTCTACTCGACTGGCAGATACAGCCCGGCCGAGCCTGGGAAGCTGCACTGGTCGCGGCACTGATCGCTTGTCAGCGGCGCTTACGAAAGGAGGGTTTCGAGAGCATCTCGGCCTTCGGCTATAATGAGGGAAGCGACCGGGTTCTGCGACGAGCGGGCCTCCATTTGCGGAACGACGATACCAAGACCGTCAGCCTTTTCGTTCGCGATCCGGTTACGTTGAAAAGCCTGGGGCGTTATGAGCAATGGTTCATAACCGGCGCCGACACGGATTACGCTTGATACCACGGCTGGCGCGATCATTTCCACCGGAGCCGAAGAGATCTTAAGGCGATTGGCGCGAACCCGCAGTAATGCTTGCAATCCACCGGCTCAGGTCCCACACAACCTGCTGTTGATAGACTGGCTGCGTAAAGATGTGGGACGCATTCGGATAATAATCCACACTCAGGCGTTCCCCGAAATCAACGTTGCTAAAGCAGTCTCGATATTGTCGCGGGTAGCAGTAGTAGGGTTCCTGGCCGGTAAAAACGCATTTCAGGTGCACATCACGATCCATCAAGGCCTGCAGTTGCTTCGTAACCTGGCGCTTGCCAGGGTCCCGGGCAAAATCAGGGACTTCGAAATCCACCCTGCGCCCCGTGAGGACCGAATTCGTTGAGACATTCTCCGCGCTTCCCCCCAGAATTCGAATGAGGCGTTTGCGCCAGCGGCGTGGGGACAGAACTCGCTTGGCGTAATAACGCAGGTAACCTCGGGGCGTCGGATAGCTGCAGCCATCAAGTTGAGCAACTGCCATCACCCGCGTGTCCTTTTCGGCCGCGCGACAGGCAACCAGAGCACCGGAACAAAGCCCGTAAAGCACGAAACGATCCACATGGCGGGTCTCCTGGAGGTAATCCATAACTTCGATTACCTCGTCCACCGCGACCCGGTCAAAGTCCACCTGGCCGGTTCGCCGCGGCTCGCTATCACCAATCCCGGAAAAATCAAAACGCAGCGCCTTGATTCCAGCTTCTGAAGCCACAGCGCGCGCCACGCGCACCGAGAGCCGACAGGCACCGACCCGGTGCATGATTCCCGAGTTCAGCAGCAACAATGCCAAGTCGTCCCGATTCGACTTCCGCGGCTCAGTAAGAATGCCCGCGAGGGGCACTGGACCGCCAATAGTCAAGACGCTTTCCCGTACACCTACATCCAGCTCGAGATCTCCTGCAGTACCGGCTGGGGCATTAGAATCCCCCCTACATGGTCCACGTAATTCCAGTCGTGTTCCGCTGGCGTGTGTCGACTCTCGAAACCGTCGATCTGTTCCCACGTCTTCGCGAGTGTCTCGAATTGTCCGGCCTGGTGCGATTGGACTAGCAGTATCCGTCGACACGTGGGTGTAACCTCCCGCAAGTTGAGTGTTGAAAGGGTTTCCTGAAACGAAGGCGGCATACAATAACCATTGAAATGCAGGTTGCCGCCGGCATCCTCGAAGTTGGAAAGCTGCTTGTGTTCAGGTACTTCCGTAATCCGCCGATGGAGCTGGTCTAGGTATTCAGCCCCACTGACCAATGGATCCCACAGGACCAGCCCGGCAATGTTCTGGCGGCGAGCCCCCACTATGCCGGCCAGAAGACCGCCAAGTCGCAGGCCGACGAGGGTGATGGTGTGAACACCCGCCATATCGCGCAGCTCCTGGACTGCGGAGTCGATATCCTGCAACCAATCCTCGGCACTCACCTCCGCCAAATCACCGCTGGAATCCCCTGTACCACGGTAGTCGAACCGCAGTACATGGAAGCCCTTGCGAGACAGGGAAGACGCCAGTTGCCGATAAGCCCGGTGCGCCCGCATGTATTCCTGGCCGAAGGGATAGCACAGCACTACTCCCTGGTAGCAATCCCGGGTCATGTCCGCCGGATGGTAGACCCCCAGTAGCTGGCACGAGGCGGGACCGAAAAAGAATACTTCCATGCTTCCTCTCGTCACTAACGGAATGGTTGATCAGCGCCCCAGCAGCCGGCCTATGAAACCGGACTTGTTTCGCGCGAGGGGCGGCCCAAGGTCTTCCAGCGCTGCCTCTTCGGTTTTCCCGGCGTGGTCTCCAGCGCCGTCGTCCCCCGGTACCAGCTCCTCATTCGCTCGCCGTTCTCCGTCGACTCTTGCCGCAAGCTGCTCCAGGGAGTTGAGCAATATATCCACGGGGCTGAGAGTGACATCGAGTCGTTCTTTCACCCGTGCAATCATGTCGAGAGCCAGGAGCGAGTGACCGCCTACATCGAAGAACATGTCACTGGAGTTTTCCTGTGGTCGTTTGAGAAGGTCAGTCCAGATATCTGCGAGAACCCGCTCAGTCTCGCTACTGACTTTTGCGGGCACCTCCATCGGCTGGGTCTGCATGGGATCCGGGAGCGCGTTGCGATCGACCTTACCGTTGGCGTTCATGGGTAAGGATTCCAGCTTCGCAAAGAGTTGGGGAATCATGTACTCCGGCAAAAACCCTCGCAGGTACCGGCGCATTTGGGTGCCATTCAAAGAGGCCCCTTCGGCCATTCGCGCGTAGGCCACCAGGCGACGGTCGGACTCTCCATACTCGCGTACAGTCGCGACACATTCCAGAACCTGGGGATGCGTGGACAACACTGCTTCGATCTCCCCGAGTTCGATGCGAAAGCCCCGCAGTTTCACCTGCTGGTCTTCCCGACCCAAGTAATCGAGCTTGCCATCCGGGCGCCAACGCACAAGGTCCCCGGTGCGATACAAATGGCCATCGCCGAACGGGTTGTCCACAAAACGGTTGCGGGTAAGGTCAGGCTGGTGGAGATAGCCGTTCGCCAGACCCCATCCACCCACGTACAATTCTCCCGGAACCCCGATCGGGAGACGATGACCCTGGGCGTCCAGCACGTAGCATCGGACGTTCTCGACCGGGCGTCCGATGGGGATGGCGCCGGACAGGTCTTCTGCAACGATCCGATGTGCAGACGCGATCACCGTACTTTCGGTGGGCCCATACACGTTCCACACCTCCCCGGCAGTTTCCAGAAGCTCCCCAGCCAGGTCCGGGGGAAAGGCCTCGCCCCCGCAAAGAACCTTGAAATGCTCCCCAGGGAACCAACCAGCTGCCAGAAGAAGCCGCCAGGTCGTGGGCGTGGCCAGCATCAGCGATATCGAGTGCTTCTCGATCAGCGCCTTCAAACGATACCCGTCCAGGACCGCCTCCCAGTCGGCTATGTGCAGTTCCGCGCCGGCAATCAGTGGCAGAAAAAGCTCAAATACCGAAGCGTCAAAACACACAGTGGCAACGGCCAGCAGACGGTCCCGCGGGTCGACCCCGGGCTGCGCCACCATGCTGTGCAAGAAATTGATCAGGGCCCCGTGGGAGACCTCGACGCCCTTGGGTTTCCCCGTTGAGCCGGAAGTGAAGATGACATACGCAGGGTCTTCTGCCGCGGCCACCGCCTCCAGTTTCCGATCACTGCACGAGCGGATATCGCCAGCCTCACGATCGAGGTAGACCCGCTGACAAGGCAGTTCCCCCAAGCCGTGATCCAGGTCTCCCTCCGTAACAAGCATTGATATACCCGCCGCCAGGGCCATGTAACGCAGCCTGTCCGCAGGATAACCTGGGTCCATTGGAACGTACGTGGCGCCCGCTCTCCAGATTGCGAGAGGCGCCACCACCACCTCACAGGAGCGCTCCAGGAGTACGCCGACCAGATCATTGGACTGCACGCCACGCTCGGACAAATAGTTGGCCAAACGCCCGACGCGCTCATCCAACTCCCGGTAACTGAGGGATTCCCGGCCACAGCTCACGGCGGGCGAATCAGCGTGCCGTTGCAAATCAATCAAATGGTTCAGGTTCTTTTCGGCTCTACTCCGAACAGGACCCCGGCCCCACTCTTCGAGCAACTGGCGCTCGGAATCCGGCAGAAGATCGAGGTCCTTTACGAGTGTCTCGGGATATGCGATCCCATGGTTGAACAGGGTTTCAACTTCCTCCAGCCGGGCCCGTATGGTCTCTGCTTCCCAGAGATCCCGATTGAAGGTGCACTCGAAGCGTGCGCCGTCGCCATCCACGGTTATATTCAGATTGAGATCGAAGACTTCGAAGGATCGGGGATTGGAAGCCAGCTCGGCGTCGAGATCGGGAAAACTCCAGTCGTCGTCGCTGTTGAGGTCCACGTTGAACACGGTGGATATCAGTGGCGGTCGCGACGGATCGCGCTGCACGTCCAGGGACTGGAGAAGGGTTCCAAATGTGAGATACTGGTTGTCCAGCGCCGCCCGCATATCCGCCTGCACCGCTGCGATCAACGCCTCGAAGCTCTGATGCGGTGACACGGAAATCCGCATGGGCAAAACGTTCACGCAGTGGCCGACCACAGACAGGTCCTCCTTCGCTAATTGGCCCGCGAAGGGCAGGCCGAAAAGCACCTCTCTCTGTCCCGTCAATCGTGCGGCGAAGGCTACGAACCCTGCAATCATCACCGAAGTAAGGGTTGCACGGTGCGTCGATGCCAGCTTGCGTGCACGGGCGACAAATTCGCCATCGAGTTGTCGGTCAATGCGCAGAGCAGCATAGGACTTGACCGCCGGTCGATGGTTGTCAGTGGGCAACTCGAAATAAGGCGGTGTGGCCGAAACCTTCTCTTTCCAATAATTTAGACTGGCTCGCCGTTTTTCCTGGACCTCTTCGGAAAGCTCCCACTCAATGTAGCCCGCAAAACTGGATGAAGTCGCAGGGCCGGCTCCCCCCAGTTCCGCGCGATACAGTTCGCCCAGTTCCTTGGCCAGCATGTAGATGGACCAGCCGTCGCAGATGATGTGATGACAGGTCATCAGGAGAATGTGTTCGAGGTCGCTCAAGCGTATGAGCTGGAAGCGGCACAATGGCCCCTCGCGTAGATCGAAGGGGCTGGCTACCGCCGCAGCGCGAAGCTCGTCGCATAACTGCTCGGTGTCTTGGAGGGCCCGGGTGGAAAGGTCCACCACATCCAGCCGCATGGGCAGCTCGCCGCGCAGTGTTATTTCCCGGCCGTCCGCGCTGAACACCGCTCGCAGCGCGTCATGTCGGCTTACGAGCTCATCAATCGCTGCGGCCACGGCGGACTCCTTCAAGGGACCGCGAAGCCGCAGGGAAAGCGATTCGTTGTAGGCGCAGTTTGCGTCGACGTCCAACTGTGCGGCCAACCAGATTTCGCGCTGGGCTTCGGTGGACGGCAGAACCCGGTCCGGTAGCGGCTTTGCTGTAAGCGCTCGGCCCGTTTCCGGTTCCGGCGGCGGCACATCCTCATTCGGACTGCCCCCGGAGCGGTGCGTAGTCGGCGCCGTCAAGCTCTCGGATCCGTCGCGCACGAAGCTGTTCTGGAGCATGAAGTCCGCCGCTTCCATGAAACAGCGTTCCAGGAAGTCCATGTCTTCATCCCGGTGCGCCACCGTAATGAAGCAAGGACGCCCTTCCCAGACATGCACACCCAGCTCCCGCAGCTTGTAAAAGAACAGGCTCGCCAGAGGCTGGGAGTCGTCAAAGCCAATCTTGAACAGAGACCCAAAATTCTTCAGCTTGAAAGGGAAACCCAGGAGGCGGTAGTACTGATTGACCGTTTCACAGAACTCTGATGTTTTCTCGTTGATACTCCGTTGCAGCTGCGGTCCCAGCTCCTTGAGGTGCAGCAGCGCCGCCCGGGCCGCAGCCATAGCGAGCGGGTGGCGAACGAACGTCCCGGCGAAATACGTTACCCCGATCTCGGGAACGGATTCGTCGCCGTAGGTCCAGTAGCCACCATCGAGTGCGTCCATGTATTTCCGGCTTCCGGCGATGGCTCCTATGGGCATGCCGCCGCCCACAATCTTCCCATAGGTGGCCAGATCGGCGCGGATTCCGAAATATTCCTGTGCCCCTCCGGGACGAATCCGGAATCCGGTGATGACTTCGTCAAAGACAAGCGCCACATCACTTTCCGCGGTTGCGGCGCGCAGGGCGGTGAGAAAGCGACCGGGCTGCAAGTCCGGGCGACGGCTCTGCACCGGCTCCACCACCACTGCGGCCAGATCGTCCCCATGATCCCGGATATAGGCAAGGGCCTCGTCGCTGCCGTAATCCAGAACCACCACATTGGCTACCGCTTCAGGGGGGATTCCTGCGGCCGCTGGAATACTGCGGCCTCTTCCCGCGCGTACGATGACTTCATCATTGATCCCGTGATATGCGCCGTCAAACAGTACCACCCGCTGGCGGCCACTCACCGTGCGGGCGAGGCGTATCGCTCCCATGACTGCTTCCGAGCCCGTATTGCAGAAGGCTGCGCGCTCCATTCCCGTGAGCTCACACAGGAGTGCTGCCACTTCCGCGGCGAGCGGTGATTGCGGCCCGATCTCCAGCCCCGCCTCCACCTGTTTGTGAAGGGCTTGTTTGATAAAGTCCGGCCCGTGGCCCAGAAAGTTGCTGCCGAATCCGTTGACAAGATCCACATAGTCGTTGCCGTCCAGGTCCCAGAGCCGGCACCCGTCGGAGCTCTTTACCACGATGGGGTAAACCAATTCTTTGAACAGCGGTGTGAACCCGGAAACGGCCCGCGGGTCGGCCAGGTGCTGGCGATTGTTCTGGGTGAACCGCTTGGAGGTGGGAGTCTTGCCCACGTAGCTTGCCACGAACTGATCCAGGTTGGACTGGATGCTGGCGGGGAGTTGAGTGCGGCCGGTATCGATACGGGTCTGGGCGCCGAAGGCACGCCTAGGGGCATTCGGCCAAGCCACATCCGTGTCACGGGACGGAGCTTCGACCGGTTGCGTGGACCGTGCCGCAACCATCGGCGGGTGCTGAACCGGAGCGCGAACGGGCGTTCGGCCCTGCAGCATTTCCAGTTGCTGGGCCATGATACTCAACTGAGTCTTGATCACCAGCTCCACCGCATCATTTCCCGGCTGCACGCCAGCCATCTCCCCCGCCTCCGGCTGGGATTCGGCGGGCGCCGTCACTTTGGCGTAACACTGTCGCTGCTCTTCGCTCATGGCCTGCCACAGAAATTCCGCTACAGCGGACAGGTTGGAGTAATCCTCGAGCAACTGGCGGAAGCTGACTTCCACTTTGAAAGCGCGGCGCAGCTCACTGGCCACCTGGGTCAGCAACAGGGAATCGAGACCCATCTCCAGAAAGTGAGTCTCACCGGAGACCTCCTCGAGGTGGAGGCCGGAGACTTCGCCGATCAACTCGGCCAGCTGTGATTGCAATTGCGCGCGTTCGCTTGGCATGACGGATCCTTTGTCTGTCCCGGATGCAACAGTTCCTGTCGCGGGTGCCGGTGTGGTGGTGTGCGCGGGCGCAGTAATTTGTTGCGGCACCGCGCTTTGAGCCGGAGCCGTGGTTTGCTCCGGTGCAGAGGCTGGCGGGGCAATCCAGTAATCCTCCCCTTCGAAGGGATAGCCGGGCAACGGTACCCGCTGGCGCGGTTCAAAGGCGTAAAAGTTCTGCCAGTTCAGCGCCAGTCCGTCTGCCACGGCCTGGGCCACGGCACCGAGGAGTTCCGGCCAGGTTGAATCCGGGTCCGCGGCCTGCCCCAGGGTCGCCACTGCGCGGGTGTTGCGGGGTTGTTGATCCAGCGAGGCAATGTTCTGACTGAACAGGGTCGTCAGTGTGTTGCGCGGGCCCAACTCGAGCGCGGTCAGTGGCGCTTTATCCGCCAGCGTTTTCAGGGCTTCTGCACACCGAACCGGTGAACGAATCTGACTGGCCCAGTATTCCAGGGAGGCCGCTTCCTCGTCCCGTATCCAGTCGCCACTGCGACAGGACACAAAGGGAATCTTCGGCGGCAACAGTTCAATCTGTCCAAGACAGTCTCTAAACGCGTCCAACGCACCCTCCATAAGGCGCGAGTGGAAGGCGTGGGATGTGCGCAAATGGCGATGGGCGACGTTCTCCGCCTCACAGATTTTCGCAAACGCCTCAACTGCGGAGACGGAGCCGGCTACAACGCAACTGCGTGCGCTGTTGACTGCGGCAATGTCCAGGTCGAACGGCAGACGGGACGACAGATCGGCGCTCGTCATCTGAACCGATAACATGGCCCCTTCCGGCTGCGCCTGCATCAGCCGGCCCCGATGGTAGACCGCGTACAATGCGTCTTCCACGGACAGACAGGAGGCCACACAGGCGGCGACCCATTCCCCAATACTGTGCCCGAAGAGCGCGGCCGGCTCTATGCCCCAGGACATCCACAGTTCCGCCAACGCGTACTCCACCATGAACAGGGAGAGCTGGGTGTAGAGAGTACGCGACAATTTTTCATTGTCGGGTTCAACATCGAACAAGGCCGGATAAATGAGACAGCGAATGTCCTCCCCAAGAAGATTCTGGACAACCTCCGCCGAGCGATCGATGCTTTGCCGGAAAACCGGTTCCCCCTCGTAAAGGCACTGCCCCATTCCGATCATCTGCGCTCCTTGACCGGGAAACAGGAACACCGCTCGGCCCGCATCTTCGGAAAGCCGCAACCGCCGATATCCAGGACGCTGGCGCTGCTGCAGCGCGTCGTGGGCGGCCCGTGCATCGCTTGCCAACACGGCAGACATGCAGGGGAACAGAGCGCGCCCGGAGTTCAGCGTCCAGGCTACGTCGGCCAGATTTGTGGACGTTTCCTGCAGTCTGTGAGCAAGGGCATCTTCGACAAGAGTCAGGCCGCTGTCGCTGCGATGGGAAAGCAGCAGCAACTGCCAGGGCCGACCCGGTCCGGAAGCCGGGCGTAGGGGCGGCTCACTCACGATCACATGGGCATTAGTGCCACCCACACCAAAGGAGCTGACGCCGGCGATTCTCCGGTCCGCCGCCCACTGCTCCCGCTCCCGGTTTACCCGGAAAGCGGCCTGGTCCCAATCGATGGCGGGGTTGGGAGATTCGAAGTGAAGTGTGGGGGGAATCCATCCTCTTTCTACCATCAGGGCGACCTTGATCAGGCCCGCAATGCCCGCGGCCCCCGTAAGATGGCCGAAATTGCTCTTTACCGATCCCAGCACACAGCCACGGTCGCCTCCGGGGCCGAAGGCTTCCGTCAACGCCTTGACCTCAATCGGATCTCCGAGGGGTGTGGCTGTTCCGTGGGCTTCCACATATCCGATGGCGCTCGCGTCCAGTCCGGCATCGGACTGCGCCATTTGCACAGCCGTGCTCTGCCCGGACACACTGGGCGCGGAGAAACTCGCCTTGTTGCCGCCATCGTTGTTGATTGCACTGCCTTCGATCACCGCGTAAATGTGGTCCCCATCGCGCTGCGCAGCATCCAGCGGCTTGAGCAGCACAACGCCCGCGCCATCACTGAAGATGGTGCCGCTGGCTGTGGCATCGAAGGGCCGGCAATGGCCGTCCGCTGACAACATGGCGCCTTCCTGATAGAGATAACCGTCGCATTGGGGCGAGGACACGGACGCGCCTCCTGCAAGAGCCATCTCACATTCGCCGGCTCGCAAAGCCTGTACAGCCTGGTGCACAGCTACCAGCGAAGTGGAGCAGGCGGTGTGAACACTGAGTGCGGGGCCGGTGAGGTCGAGCTTGTGGGCAATGCGCGTGGCGACGTAGTCCTTTTCATTACCGGTCATGGTCACGAACGGGCCCAGCTTCTCCACGATATCCGGGCGCCTGGATACGTTGTTCTGGTAGTAGGAGTTGTTCGCCGTGCCGGCAAATACCCCAACCCGCTGTTGAAGTGCGGACGGACAGTAGCCACCGTCTTCAAGAGCATTCCAGGCCAATTGGAGCAGAAGGCGCTGCTGGGGATCGATGATCTCCGCCTCGCGTGGCGAGATCCCGAAGAAGCCGGCGTCGAACCGGGCCGGCCGATCGATAAGCCCCTTGGCCGGAACGAAATGCGGGTCATGCAATGGAGCCGTGGGCGATTCCGCTTCAATCTCCTCTGAAGTGAAGAACCGAATCGACTCGCGGCCTTCAAGAAGGTTCTCCCAGAATTCATCAGGGGAGTTGGCCTCGGGAAACTTCACTGCCATGCCGATAATGGCAATTCTTCTGGCTGCGGACCGGGAGCGAGGCGCCTCAGCGGACGACAATGGGGCCGGGCTACAACTCCGGCGTGCGCTAATCGAATCGACCAGAGCTCCGACGGTCGGATGTTCAAACAGGTCCACCGGCTGAAGGTTTATACCCTCTTGCTTCATGCGCTCGACAAAGCGCATGGCCAGCAGGGAATTTCCGCCCAGGTCGAAAAAGCTGTCCTGCCGGCCAACCGGCGCCACCTCCAGTAACTCTTCCCACAAGCCCGCCACCCGCTGCTCCAACTCCGTCGCGGGCTCTACAAAGCGGTTACCCAGATCCGGTCTTTCGCCAGGGGGCTCCGGCAAGCCGCGTCGATCGATCTTGCCGCTGGAGGTGCGCGGGAAGTCCTCCACATACACGAACATCGCCGGCTGCATATACTCGGGCAATGATTGCGAGAGGAAGTGTCGGAGTTCGCTGGTCGATACCCTTTCTCCCTTGAGATAGGCCACAATGCGCTTGTCACCTTGCCGCCCCGGGCGGGCCGCCACCACGGCCTGGAGAACTGCCGGATGTTTTCCGAGGGCGACCTCGATCTCGCCAAGTTCCACCCGGAAGCCGCGAATCTTGACTTGCCCGTCCTGGCGACCCAGGTATTCGATGTTCCCGCAACCGCGACGCCGGCCCACATCGCCAGTCCGGTACACACGCTTACCCGCCACTGTGATGAACCGCTCCGCGGTCAAGTCCTCGCGGTGAAGATAGCCCCGAGCGAGACATGCCCCGCCGAGGCAAATCTCTCCCTCCTCTCCTTCCGCCACCGCTTGTTGCTGTTCGTCGAGCAGATGAACCTGCACGTGGGGCAAGGGCTGCCCGATGGATGGAAGCCGCGGCCAAATCTCGGGCACGCCCTGGAGGGTGCAGGCAGTCACGACGTGAGTTTCCGAAGGGCCGTACTGGTTTTGCAGACGACAGCCCGGCAGCGCGCTGAAGAACGCTTCGATACTGTCGGTGATCTGCAAGGCCTCCCCCGCTGAAATCACCTCTTTCAGGCTCGCGGGGTAGAGCTTTTGTGACTCCGCTGCTTCTGCAAGGTACTGGAGAGCGACAAAGGGAAGAAACAGTCGATTGATGTGCCGGTCGTCGATGACCTTCAGAAGCGCCGAGCCGTTCAGGCGCAGTTCATTATCGATCATGACCAGGCAACCACCGGAACCGAGAGTGGCGAAGATTTCCTGGAACGATACATCGAAACCGAGGGGAGCAAACTGGAGGGTGCGCTCGCCCGGACTCACCACACTGTCGCCCACTTGCCAATCCAGCAAATGCACGAGCGGCTCGTGACGCATCGCCACGCCCTTCGGCTCACCGGTGGACCCGGAGGTATAGATGAGATAGGCCAGATCGTCGGGGTCGGCCGCATCGACTTCTGGCGCCTGCTCCCCTGACGACTCACTCAAAACATGGTCCAGACGAATCACCGGCCCCGACCAGTCAAGGTCGCCGAGCTTCGAACCCTTGGTGCTGAGCAGAATGCGCAACCGCGAATCCCTGATCATGAAGCGCAATCGGTCCGGGGGATACGCCGGATCGAGAGGCAGATAGCAAGCCCCCGCTTTGAGTGTCGAAACCACCGCCAGGATCATCTCGTAGGAGCGGTCGATGTAAATCCCGACGACGCTTCCACTGCCGACCCCCATTAGATGCAGGCGCGCGATGACCCTGTTGCTGTCTTCATCCAGCCTGCGGTAGGAGATCTCTCGATCTCCGTCAATAACAGCAATCGCGTCAGGCCGCAGATTCACGTAGTACTCGAAACCTTCCAGAATGGTTTTCGACATGTCCTTCACCCCAGGCAATGAACTGTCACAGATTTCCGTCGACCTCCGATAATCCTGGAAGCCGTCCCTTATTCACACATTGCGTCCATCCAGCTCCTTCCGATTCCATGAACGTTACTCGACCCGGTTAGATTCTTTCCCTGCCAAAAAAACATTGGCGCACAACGAAACTCCGTTCACCGACCCAGTGTGGAACTGCACCGGGCATCACTTCGTGAATTGCAATATCATTCTAGCGCCGGTCGAGAATAGTTTTGACAATCAGGGTGTTCAGGAAGGGAACTGCTTTCTGGTCTTTGGGGCCGATCTTAAACAGAGACTCATCTTTCTGTCCAAAAAGTGTTTTAAAAAGTGTCAGCAATGTTGAAGAAGACACGAAGATCGACAAACCATCAGTCGACGTTCCTAGGCGGCACCGACCGCCAACTCGACTTAATCGTTCTCACCTTCGGATCTCCGGTCGGGGCCGCGCGAGGCCGACCGCGACAGGAGCGACATCTCCCGGTCCATTGCCTGCGCCCGCGAGCACCCGTTCGCACAACTCTGCAATTCGATGAATATGAGCAAGACGGACCCCGGTGTGTAGAGGGAGGGTTATCAAGCGATCCGCAAACAGCCGGGCATTGGACAGAGGTCCGCGAGTCACGACCCGGCTGGGTACACCCTCGATCACGGGCAATGGATCCCGGTACATTGGCGAAGCGCCAAGCCCGCGATCGTTAAGCGTCGACAGGAGGCGATCCCTCTGATGCCGGTTTTCGCACAGCACCGGATAACGAAGCAACCGGTTCCTTCGGGATCTCAGGTTGACAGGGAGAGTCGTCAAGCCTGACAAGTCTCCCAGAATCCGGTCATAGCAGACCTCGCGCCACTGAGTTGTCTGCAAATGGCGCTTCCGGTTCGCGCCCACCAGCGCCTGCTGGGAAGCGGGCATGCGTGCGATTTCCTCAAGCAGCTCAAAGCGGGTCTCCCCCAGCCTCAACACCGGATTGCGATTCATCCAGAAGTAGCACCATGGCCGTCGCAGGATGTTATAGGCGATGATTCTGGCCCTGTAGGTCAGCGTGGCTGAAAAAGAATCCCTGCGAACGACTGCGATCTGTTCTTCGAGCCATCGGGGGTTCAAGCGCACCTTGTTGTGCACCAACAACAAACCGCCACCGAGCACACTGGCGGGTTTGCCGCGACCGAATGACGTGACGACATAATCTCCGCTCAGCCCTCCTTCCGGATGCCATTGGGCGTTGTCCTCAATCAGAGCAACCCCGGGAAGCCCGCTCCGCAGATCTTCGAGCCGCTCTCGAATTCCGAGGAAGTTCACCGCGACGATGGCCACGGTGTTGTCCCCGGAGCAGGTTTTCAGCGCGTCCGGATCATACCCCGGGTCATCGCCGCCAATATCCACCAGTACCGGGCTCAACCCTGCGTACACCGCCGCTGCTACCAGATCCGGGCAGCCATAAGCCGGCAGCAGCACCTCCGGATTCCTGATATCCGGGCGCTGGTGGCGCACGTGCAGGAGGGCCAGAGCCAGGGCCGCAGTGCCGGACTCCAGCCATAGCGAGTGGTAGCCGTCAAACTCCGGAAGCGGCGGCCCGGACCGGGTCGACACCGCATTGCCCACCGGCGGCAGGTCCGCGAGAATCATCGGGCCGAAGGATTCCAGACAGTCATTCTGGTGCCCGACAGGAAGCGGCAGGAAGCAGCCAGGATTGCGGCATTGACCTGAACGAAGAAATAGACCAGCCGCACCGCGCCACGACCCCGCAACCCGCTGCTGTAGTGCGCCGCAGCGGCCAGCGCATAGAGCGCCAATTGCGCGGCAAGGGTAAGCTGGTAGATCACGCCCTGGTTAATCAGTGCTGCGTTCACGGCAACCAGCGCGAGGAGGAACCAGGGCACCATCCAGCGCATCAATTTATGGCTGAACACCTGGAATGAAAAGAGGCCATAGCTGAACGGATTCAGAACATCCGGGTGGCGGGCCAGTGATGTCATTCCACGAATTACCGTGCGGATCTTGCGGGCGTACTCTTTGGTGGGGTCTTTCAGGTCCGGATAGTAACCCAGCACATCGGGAGCGGTGACTGCCCGATAGCCCAACCGCGCACTGTTCAGCGCCGTATTGAAGTCGCTCGGAGAATGGATATCCCAGTGCTGACAAACGTCCCGGCGAGCCGCAAAGAAGGATCCACTCAAACCCACAAGGCCCGCAAGCCGGGATTCCCGCTGACGCAACCACATTTCGTAGCGCACGTAGGCCCCTTCCCCGGCCACCTGACCACTTGCGGATATGAACCGGTCTTCGCTGCTAACGGCACCGATTTCGGGATCGGAAAAATATCGACTGAGTTTTTGCAGCGCGTCCGTCGGCATTTCCGTTGCCACATCGGAAAAAACGATGATGTCGCCGGATGCTTCGCGAATGGCGCATTGTTGTGCATGTTCCTTGCCCAGACGCTCAGGTGCCCTGACCAGGCGTACTCCGTCGTTTTCGAACTCACGGACAATGTCATCAGTTCCATCGTCGGAGCAGTCCGACGCCACGATGATCTCCAGACGTGACTTGTCAAAATTCAGCGCCAGGGCATTGTTCAGTTTTCTGCGTATACGCCGGGCCTCATTGTAGGCGGTAATAATGAGTGTAAAGCGCGGGGCAAAAGCCGGGTCCGAAGGCGCGTCCAGCTCCTTACCGGAACGGCCCAGAACCAACAGGAGGAGAGGGTAAATAAAGTAGCTGTAAAGAGAACAAAACAACAAGAGCCAAAAGGCAAAGACAAGCATGTTTTCGTCTCCGTTCATCGTTTGTAGGCCGTCCCGGGAACGGCGAGCGGTCAACCGTGGAGCAGCCAGGCGCGAAGCACTTCAATGACCTGACAGGTGGCAGCTTTGAATCCCGTGCGAGTCAGGAGTTCATCTGCCCTAGCAATTTTCATGACTGGCACGCTGCATCGTCTGAATTGACCCGTGTTGTGTCATTCGGTGTGAAACAATCGACCCTCCGTCTTATCTCAACAGGGGCCGGAGGGTCCCCCCGAATGATGGATTCACATTGAAGGAGCCAGGTATGATGCCCGCCCCGCCCAAACGGATTGTCCACATCATTTCCGGCGACCGCTGGGCCGGCGCCGAGGTCCAGGCATTCACCCTCCTGCGTCAGTTGCGGCAGCACGCCGAGGTTCACGCGATACTGTTGAATGACGGAGAGCTGGCGCGCCGCTGCAGGGCAGACCGCATTCCGATCACAGTACTGAACGAAAATCACATGAGCAGCGTCGGGATCCTTCGCGGAATTATTGCCTGCCTGAAAGCGATCCGTCCTCAGGTCGTGCATACCCATCGGCAGAAAGAGAATATACTCGGCAGCCTGGCCAATCTGGCATCCGGCCGGGCCCGTTGCATTCGCACGGTTCATGGAGCCCCCGAGTTCGCGCCCAATCTGCGGCAAAGGCTTCAGATCTGGCTTGATGTCCTTTGTGGGCGTCTGCTTCAGGATGGTATCATTGCGGTCAGTTCCGAGCTTAAAACCCGACTCGGCGCCTCATTCCCCGATCACAAGATTCATGTTATTCGCAACGGTATCGACCCGGAGGAAGTCCGTCGCGGGGTGGACACACCGGAGTTCCGCCGCAGCTTTCCCAATGCACGACACGTCGGATTGGTGGGGCGACTCGATCCGGTAAAAAGGATCGATATCTTCCTGAGAATGGCCGCTATCCTACTGGCTGAAGCTCCGCACCACAGGTGGCATTTCCACGTGTTCGGCGAGGGGCGTCAGGAGGCTGCCCTGAAGCAATTGGCGCACGATCTTAATATCGCGCGATCGGTTCGTTTCCACGGTCACCGCTCGGATGTGCGCAGCTGCATCGCCGGCCTCGACGCGCTGGTGATGCCTTCGGACCACGAGGGCCTGCCCATGGCCGCTCTCGAAGCTCTGGCCCTGAACACTCCGCTCGTCGCGCACGACACAGGAGGGCTTCGGGAATTGCTGATCAAGCAACCGGAGTGCCTCGTGCAAGACCACGAACCCTCAGGCTACGCACGGGCGCTGCGGCGGCTGATTGAGGGTGATACGCCAGCTCCGGTGCTGGCGGCGGACTACCTGGCCGGCAGCAACGCGGACCGCGTCCTCGCATTGTACGTACCCGTCCAGGCAGTTTGCACAGCGCCGGGCTGAGGCCCACAAGAGGAATGTCGATGGATAAAGTCAATGTTTTGATTGTGGACCAGTCCCTGGCGTTCGGCCGCTCACTGGCCTCTGCCGTCAGCCTCTTTCGGGGCATCGATCGCAGGCGATTCCGGCTGGTGTTTGTCAGCGCAGCGGATGAAAGCACAGCCCGCGACTCTCTCGCCGAGGTCACGACCAACACCCGGCTCATTTTCAGTCGCCGAACCCTTCATGACGACAAACTGCAGGCATTGTTGCCTCGCCTAGGTCGCTCCCGCTTTGCCGTCCTTCGGAACATGCGAGCCATTGCCCTTTATACGGCCCGGATGCTCGCCAACCTCTCATACATGGTCAGGATCGCCCGTATTATCCGGGCATTCGACATTCAGATCGTCCAGCTCAACGACGGCATCAATGACGAGGTTGCCCTGGTGTGTCGGCTCCTGAAGGTTCGCCAGGTTGTCTACGTTCGTACCCGTGCTTCGTTCACGCCGTTACAACGGCACCTCCTGGTCCCTTTCGTAAGCCAATTCCTGACTGAGTCGCACTTCCTGCGCGATGAGATTGTGCACCATGTAGAACCCGGACGGGTCATGGTGGCCACGCCCCCCGCCGTGCGCCAAAAGCTGCCTGCGCGCGGCGTCGAGAGACTCAGGCGGCATTACCGGCTTTCGGGCACGGACACGGTGATTGGCATATTCGGCCCCATTTCCCAATGCAACGGGCAGCTCCAGTATCTGCGTGCAGCAGCCACTGTCCTGCAGCACCAGTCGAATGTAATGTTCGTTCTTGTTGGAGCTATCAACGAAGACACGCCTTATTTCCGGAGCCTGGAGAATTTCATCGAGACTGCCGGAATGCAGGATCGCACGCTGTTCACCGGGAAGGTCGATGCCGCCCAGGATTTTTACCAACTCGTCGACCTTGTGGTGCAGTGCTCCTCAGAGGCGGAGCCGTGCTGCCCCGCCATCGTCGAGGCTATGAGCCACGGCAAGCCGGTCATCGCCTCTTGTCTCGGCAGTCCAGGGGAGTTCATTGACCACGGTGTCGACGGCTACCTTGTCGATGCACACAACCCCGACGCGCTGGCTGCGCGCATGCTCGAGCTCATCCAAGACCCCGGCACTGCAAAGCAGGTGGGCGCCGTGGCGCAAATCAAGATGGAACACCTTTACAATAAAGCAGCTTACGCCCAACGTCTTGAAAGCTGCTACGAACGCTGCATTATTGGCAACGTGCCGCATATCCCTGTGGAGTCTTGATCGCTTCCGTTCCCGCTCGGGAAATTTTTCAATTCGACAGAACGATTTTCAGTCTTTCCCCTGACAGGCACCCCTCCCCACCTCGGAAATCAGTGCTGCTCGAAGCGCGTGGTTCCTCAACTTTCACGTTTCCCAAGCACAACCTCATGCATTCGGCATGCTTATCGCATCGACTTCGCCGTTGGTTCATGGGAGCTGACGACGCACTCCGCATGACCGTTGATTGTTGGCGAATAACCATCCCTGGACTCGTGGACTTGTGTGGAGCGGCGCACCCGCCAGTCTTGGCACCTCGAACCGCGGGGCGGCTTGGGCATCTACCTCACAAAATCCACCTCCGACACCCAATCATCAAAGGATCTGGCAATGCATGAAGAGATGAAACAGGACGTGCTGTCCGACTCCCTCGAGAATCTCTCCTGGACCAGTCAATCGGACGGCGACATTTCCGGTGATTTCCTTCCACCGCGCATTCTGATGCTGGCGGACATTTCCGGGGCCGGTCCGGAATACCACGTTGGCGACGAGGCGATGGCCGAAGTGGCCATCAACCGCCTCAAGGCCCTGGTCGGTGCCGAGAACCTGGTCATGGCCTGCGCAAAACCCGCGGCCGTTCCCGCCACCTATGGAATCGCCGCCTTCCCCTTTTACAGTCGAACCGATCAGGAACGGCGAAAACTCTGGTGGCGACGACCGCTATCGGCTGTGAAAGCGAACCTCTTGATGTTTTATCACCTGCTCCGGTGCGACGTGGTCTTCGTGTGCGGCGGGGGCAACCTGACCAGCGTGTGGCCGGGTGTTCTCGAGGCCAGACTGCACCTGCTCAAGTGGGCCCGACGGCTGAAGAAGCGCCTGATCCTGGTGAGCCAGACGCTGGGGCCCTTCTCCCCGGAACATGAGGCGCGCTGCCGCGACATTCTGTCTGGAGCGGACTGGATCGGAGTGCGTGATCGCAAGTTCTCCGCGAATCAACTGGGGCTGCCGGTGCACTTCGCGGTGGACGACGCTGCGTTCCTCGAACCGAAGCACTCTGCCGGCACCCGCAAGGTGGTGAGCGCACAGGCGCCGGCCATGGCGCTCTCATTCCGGCAGTTCGGCGGCGTCACCCGTCATCATCTCCTCGCACTCTGCTCCCGCATCAACCGGGTAGCGCGACACAATGGTCTCAACGCCATCTTCATTCCCCACCACTCCCCGGGTGGAGGCGGCGATACGGCGATCGCCAAGGATGTCCAACAGCACTGGGACCGTTCCGTGGGGTTCACCGTTATAGACCCAATTCCCCTGGCCTCGGAACTCAAGGCCCTCACAGGAGACTGTGAGCTGGTAATCAGCATGCGCTACCACCAATTGATATTCGGCCTGTCCATGGGGGTCCCCTCCATTGGCATCTACGTTGACAAGTACACGAAGGCCAAGCTGAACGGTGCATTCGAACAGTTCGGTCTGGAGCCGCGGATCATCTCCATTGACCAGGCTCACAAGCTGGAATCCCTCGTGGAACAGGTGAAGGCCGACAGGGTTCTGTTTCGCAGCGCGGCTGCCAAAGTGGCGAGTGATTCCCTGGGGGGCAACCTTCAGGGATACCGGCAGCTACAAGAACTTAGCGCCGCGCGTGCTGACTAACACGCTGACACTGAAGCCCGGAACCACGGCGAGGCGCAGATCTCATTTACGGCGACCCCGAACAGGACATCAATTCAACAAGGATGAAGAGCTTTGGTTGGGATACTGATCTTCTTTCATTGCGAATCCAACCCCGGTTTCGCGGCAGCGAGTCACGAAATCACCTTCTACAACATGGCCAGGCGGCTGGTGGGTGATCCTGCCAATATCCATTTCGCCTATCGCACCACCGAAAATGGTCGTTCTCCCACTCTGCCGGAGGATCTGGTCCATGTGTTCGAATTTGATGCGGCCTCCCGTTCCCATGAGTACCTGAGTCAGATCGAAGCCTACGTGCGCAAGCACAATATTCAGATCGCCTTCGGCTTTGATCAGCCGGTACGACGGCTGTCCCATAAATACTTGCGCCGGGGTGGCGTCAAGCACATTGTGTCCTACTGGGGCGCACCAATGAGCAGCCTCAATCATGGTCTCAAGCTTGCGCTGAAAAAACTCTACGTAAGCCTGTGCCGTCACCGGCCGGATCATTTCATCTTCCAGTCCGAGGGTATGCGGCTTACCGCCACTCATGGCCAGGGTATCCCTGTCGAAGCTACCTCCCTGGTCCGGAGCGGAATCAATACGGAACGCTTCTGTCCACCCAGAGGTCGGGACTGGTACGCCCATGACATCTTCAATATCGACCGGAAGCGGAAGATTGTTTTTTTCTCGGGGCACATGGAGGAGAGAAAAGGCGTCGACGTAATCATCCGCACCGCCGTTCACCTGTGTGAAACGTTGGGCCGCACGGATGTGCACTTTCTATTGCTCGGAAACAGGGACGGTCAGGAGAAACACTTCCTGCCTCTCTACCAGGGCACTGCGGCGGAGCAACACATCACCTTCGGAGGATATCGCCACGACGTTCCCCAGTTGTTGAAATCCTGCACCTTGGGGATGATCGCATCCACCGAATGGGATTCCTTCCCCATGTCCTCGATCGAGATGGCGGCGACCGGTCTGCCCCTGGTCGTATCGGATCTTCCCGGTCTGCGGGAAGCCGTTACTCCCGAGACGGGCTTCCTCTACCCGGTCGGCGATCACGAAAGCGCCGGCGCACAGTTGCGAACCCTGCTCGATGACGAGGTTCTACGGGTGCGGATGGGGCGTGCCGCTCGGCACCGGGCAGTCACTGAATTTTCGGTCGAGCAGCAAATGCTCGGGATGGAGGCAGTGGTCCGCCAGGTGGCCGGCCACCTGCTCCCCGAGGATACACCGGATAACGCAACGTTCGCGGTGACCTGAATGCGAGTAGCGGTGCGGGGAAGCACCCGGCTGCCCCTATCCTCGCATCTATTACCCATGTCACACGCAGAAACCTCCAGCTAATCACGGTCGCCCGCCGCTAATTGAGGCTACGACGCAAGCTATGCATCAGACCAAGCGGATGTTGAAGCACTCTTCAATCTACGCCATCGGCAACCTCAGCCGCCAGCTGGTGGGCTTTGTTATGCTGCCTGTGTACACCCGCTATCTGAGCCCGGCCGATTATGGAGTAGTCGGCTTGCTGATATCCATGGTTACGCTGATTGAACTGGTGTTCGGCGCCCGCATGTTTCACGCGGTGCCGAAGTTCTACTACGAACAAAAGGACCCTGGCAATGCCCACCGGGTGATTTCTACCTCACTCATGATTACGGCCCTCGCAAGCATGGTTACGGTGGCTGCAACCGTCGGCTTTCGCGATCCGATCTCGGGAGTCATTTTCGGCACGGCGGACCATGGCTTGCTCGTAGGTCTTTTTTCGTTGCTGATACTGACCCAGGGTCTGGAGAATTACTGCCTCGGGTATATCCGAATTCAGCAAAGGCCCTGGCTGTTTATCAGTGCGACCAGCGCCAAGCTGGTGCTACAACTGACCCTGAATATCGTTCTGGTCGTGGTACTCGAGATGGGCGTCCTGGGCGTGGCCATCAGCAGCGTGACCTCCGCCCTGATCTTCGTCCTCGCGTTGACGACTTACACCCTTTGGAGCACCGGTCTCGGGTTCAGTCGCCACATCGCCGGCCGCATGCTCGCGTTCTCCTGGCCGCTATGGCTGTCCGGTCTGGCTGCTCTCTACATCGGCTCGTCGAACCGCTACTACATCCGCATTTTCAGCTCGCTGGATGATGTGGGCCTCTTTGAACTGGCGGCCAAGTTCGGAACCATGATCGCCCTGCTGGTATGGATGCCATTTTCCCAGTACTGGCAAACCGAGCGCTTCAACGTATACCACCAGCCAAACCCGGTTCCCATATACCAGTCGGTTTTCCGCTTTATCAGCACTTTACTGATCATGGTGGCCCTGGGTGTGGCCATATTCGGGGCACCAGCGGTGCGAATCATGGCCGCCCCGGAATTCCATGCGGCTGCCCAGGCGATTCCCTTCCTGGCCTTTTCGTCTGTATTTCACTGTTTTGTGTACTTCAATAATTTCAGCTTTCTGGTGAAGGAAAAAACCGGCTGGATGACGCGGAACACCTACCTGACCGCGGTGTTCGCCACCGCCTTTTACCTTGCGCTCACCCCTGTTCTTGGTTTTGTGGGCGCCGCCCTGGCGCTGATGCTCGCCAACGCGACCCAGTTTCTCATCGTCCATTTCGCAGCCAAGAAGCAGTACGACATGTGTCTTTCCCTAAGGCCGGTGGGGTTCTATCTTGCTGTGTCGGTGGTGTGCTGCGTGCTGGCGTTCCGCCTGGAACAACCCAATCTTATTCAGGATATCGCCCTGAAGGTCGTGATCTACATGAGCGGTTGTGCTTTGATGCTCGGATCTCTCCTGTTGAAACCGGAGGTGCGGGACTACCTCGCGGGCTTGATACAGGAACGCAGGTTCTTGCGCAGCCGGCTCTGACCCTGTCGGGCCGCCAACGGGTGGAAGAGGCCCGACACGGGGTTTCCGGGTTCGCTTCGAGCCTCCAGTGGGACCCACGTTTGAGTTGCCCGTGCATCTCGTCACAAAAATCTGAATCACCAGGCTGTCGATCCTGTTTTCTTTGTTTTCCCGGACGCGAGTTCCGTCTTACCGTCTATATTCAACCTGACGTTTAAAAGCACTCAAGGGTCCAGAAGTAAATGAAACCTTTTTCAAAATGCCTGATTTCCATGGCCTTTCTCACAGCCGCGTCCGCCCAGGCGCAGACTGTTATTACAGACTCATTCGAATCCAGAGACCTCAGTGCCCGATACACGAGCGGTCTGAAGTGGAACGGGACCAACCGCACTTCCCTGGTTACGCGCGATCCGATTCTGGGTGACCTGATCGTCTACAACGGTAGCGGGAAGGTCGAAATCCAGGAGGGATTCAATAAAGACTGGGTCGCAAAGGATGGCGACTATGCCATGCGTTTCGACTTCCCGTCCGGCAGCAACAGTTGGGCCGAGCAGCGGTTCAGTCTCGATAGCGCCTATAAGGATATCTGGCTTGGATTCTGGCTGAAAGTGCCGAACAACTACAAACATTCATCCCGCTCGCCCTCCAACAGCAAATTGTTTGCTTTGTGGATGGACGGCTACTCGGCCAAGGGTCTCGGCCCCACTGTCATCTGGGAATTCTGGAATGACGGTTCCGGCGGAAGCCGTCTCGCCTACCATTACAGCCCCGGCGGCTACAAGACGGCGAACAGCCACAAGCAGAACACCCCGTTCATTCGCTACCCGGAAGACCAGGGCCGCTGGATGCAGATCGTGCTGCACGTAAAAGCCGCGCGCACAACTGGTTCTGATGATGGCGTAATCGAAACCTACCGGCGCTGGGAGAATGAAACTGAATTCCAGCTCATGCATAAAGACTACGGTGCAGACATCGGTCCGCCCAGCACAGGCCCCAACGGGTGGAAAGCTGGCTACATTCTGGGCTGGAGCAACCCTGGATACGATCAGCAGACCGAGTTCCTGCTGGACGACTTCAAGGTATCCAGTACCAGCCTTCTGGATACGGCGGATTCCCCTTCACCGTCACCAGAGCCTGCCCCGGAACCTGCACCTGAGCCCGCTCCGGACGACTCGGCCGAATGTAGAACACCACGAATCCCCAACATCTTTTCTTAAGGGATTTACCCCCGGCACCCGTTGGGTGCCGGATTTCCACCCGACTCTGTGGTCGCGACTATTCGTGGATCACCAGAGAAAAGTCCCTCAACGTTTTGCTCGGGCTCATCAATAAACTCCTTTCGTGCAAACAAAGATCGACGTCATTGCAGAGTTCGGTCGAATGAAGCACACGCCACTTTTGTGTCCCCCATCACACATCACCCAGTCTCAGGTAGTATCAGCCGCCAAAGTGAAAGCTCAGCCATTTTTGCTTGGCTAGTCTTGGAGCGTGTCAACAACATGGCTGGATCTGATGAAACTAAAATCTCTGCTCTCACTTCCTCTGGTATTTGCGATTTCCACTCCTTCGCTTGCCCAAATCAATTTCATGGACTCATTTGAAACGCGCGATTTGAGCGCGAACGTCTCCCCGGATTTTACCTGGGAAGGTATGAATCGCACCTCCCTGGTAAGCAAAGACCCCATACTCGGAGACCTGATCATCTTCAATCGATCCGGTGCCGTCGAACTGCAGCAGACGTCCGACAAGGGCTGGTCGGCGAAAGCGGGTGACGTTTCCATGCGATTTGATTTTCCCGCCGGGAAAGGCACCTGGTCGGAACAACGATTCAGCCTGGCCATGCCCCAGGAGGATATCTGGATTCGCTATTGGCTGAAGGTTCCCACGAATTTTAAACATGGTTCCGGCAGTCCCTCGAACAACAAGCTGTTCGCCTTGTGGATGGATGATTATTCCCACAAAGGAGCCGGTCCGACCGTAATCTGGGAGTTCTGGAACGACGGTTCCGGCGGCAGCCGCTTGGCGTACCACTACAGTCCCGGCGGGCATAAAGTGGCGGGGGGGCATAATCAGGAAGCGCCGTTCATCCAATATCCCGCTGACCAGGGTCGCTGGATGCAGATCGTCATGCACGTAAAAGCGGCAACCGGTCCGTCCGCAAACGACGGCATCATTCAGCTGTATCGACGCTGGGATGGGGAAGAATCGTTTACTCTGCTTCACGACGATCAGAAAGCCAACATCGCCATGCCAGCGGGTGGCCCCGCAGGTTGGAAAGCCGGTTACTTCATGGGATGGAGCAACCCCGGCTATGAACAAGCTACCGAATGGCTGATGGACGATCTGGTTATCTCCAACAGTAACCTGCTGACCAACCCGGATTCCATGGACGGCCCCAGTGGCCCACTGGCCTCGGCCCAGAACTCGGGAGCCGGTGCCAGCTGCAGTAAATCCAACATTCCCTCACTGATCAAGCCTGCATAAAAGGCGGCGAACAATAACTGCAAACCTCACAGCCCCGGTCCACGCCGGGGCTTTTTTTGCCTCCGTAGAACGAAATTCAGGCGGCCACCTCACTCTTGACGAGTCGCATTTTTCCGGATTTTTCCCGCTCGATGCCAGCAACCAGTTCGACCCGGTAATCCATGGCCGCGGATAGTTTTGCCTTCATCCGCTGAACCAGTTGCCCGGCACAGTCTTCTGTCCAGGCGCTGTTGGGCACCACATAAATGTCCACCTGGCGATGGGAGCGCTGGATCGCCTGAAACTGCGTGATTACATCCCGCTCGGACTTGAAGTCTTCCACCACATAGATAAGGGATTCCGGATGAATGGAGGTACCATTCTCCAGAGTGAGTAGATCGTAGGCGCGACCGTAGACTTTGTCGAGCACCGGCAGACCACGGCCACACGAACAGGCCGAATCAGACAGGCGACCGTAATCCCCGACACGGTAGCGAATCAGCGGCGTTTTATAGTTGAAAAAGTCAGTCACCAGCAACTCCCCTTCCCTGTCCCCGTCCACTTCCACAAACAGATTGTCCGCCATGAGATGAAGTCGACCATCCTCGCACTCATGTGCCACCGAACCCACCTCGCCGCAGCCGTACTCGTTGAACACACTCACCTGGAAAGCAGCTTCGATAACAGCCCGGGATTTCGGGTAGAGGATCTCCGACGTGGTAATAATGCTTTTGATCCCTACTATGGGGCCGAGGCCCTGGTCGCGAATGAATCGGGCAAGGGCTTCGATCACACTGACATAACCGTAAAGGTACCGGGGCCGGAAGGCCTGCAATTCCCGATAGTAATCCGCCATCGACTGGTCGTTCAGGTTGAAGGCGGACAAACGTTTGCGATTGGCAACCAGGTCCGTCAACCAGGCTTTGGCACGCGCCTTCCGTGTGTGCGGCACACCCCAGAAGCGCCCCTGAGGATCTCCCACACTCACACCCGCCCACTCGTAGGCACGCCAGGTGACAGCGCGCTCCATGGCCAGTGCATTGGCGTTTTTGACAACTCTCACTGGGTGGCCCGTGGATCCTCCGGTCGTCTTGGTTTCGCATTTCCCGCCGATTTGCGTGACCATCCGGCCCTGATTAAGGATCAGATCCGTCTTGCTGATGCTCGGCAAGGTCGCCATGTCTTCCAGAGTGAGAATCCGGTCCGGATTCACCTGGCGGTACAGATCTGAGTAGAACGGCGACTTCTCCTTGGCCCAGCGCACGATATCCCTGACCCGTTCTATCTGGTAGTCGCGAATCCTTTTTTGGTCGAGCCACTGGAACTGCCGGCTACGTTTCAGCGCCGGCCCGATCCGCTCGCCCTTTAGCAAGGTGGCCGGGTAGTAACACAGATAACGGGAAATATATCTATTCACGCCTTTGCCGCAATCTCCCTGTAGTAATTGCACAAGGTATCTCCCACACGGCGCGCTTCGTACTTCTCGGCGATCAGATCGTGAGCGCGCTGTCCGATCTTCCGAGCCCGATCGGAGTCTTGTAGCAGATCAGTGATGGCCCGCGCGAACTCGTCCGGATCCCCGGCAATCATCGCGTGTTCGCCCTGGCGCACGTCAATACCTTCACAGGCCTCCGGATAGCCGACCACCGGCAGATAATGGGCCATTGCGTCCAGAACCTTGAGCTTGGTACCGCCCCCATCGCGAATGGGACAGATGAATATGTCAGCTTTCCGATAGAAGGCTTTGATGTCGTCGACGAAACCGTGCACTCGAACACGAGAATCATTCCGGACACGATCCAGAACGTCCCGATCCGGGTTCTTGCCCACGATGTCCACTTCCACGTCCAGCCCGCTGGCACGGAGCCCGGGCCAGATATCCTTCAGGAAATGCAGCACGGCATCCCGGTTCGGATACCAATCCAGGCCACCGATAAAGAGAAGGCGGCCGACACGACCGTCCGTGTCGATGCGGGTGAAGCTTTGGTCCACCCGGACAGAATTGGGAATCGCCTGTACATCAATGTCGCCGCCGATTCTCAACAGGCGCTCACTATCGATCTCGGAGCAGGTGATGTGACCGTCGAACAGATTCAGCACCTTCTTCTCATACGCCTGAAGCCGGTAGCCTTCCTGGTAGAAGTAAAGCTTTCGCGCCAGATTGGGTTCCTTCTCTGCACGGCGCAGCATCATGTGCGATTCCACATTGTGATGATCAAGTACCGTTGGAATGTTCTGAACGAGGTCGCGATACTGGGCGAGGCCAACTGTATCGAAGTGAACCAAGTCGTATCGCTCCCGCGCCAGACAATCAGCAATCGCCCCAGCCAGGTCCTCGGATTTCAACCACGCCACCGAATAGGGAAGCTCGGAGAACAGGGATTTAAGAGCCAGCAAGCGTTTGCGACCGTCGCTGCCGGCCGTGTCAAAGTCAAAAAAGTACAGTTTATTGAAATTTTCTCCCAAGGCTTCCCTTGCGGCTGTCAGCCCCTCCTCGAGGGTACTATAGTACGCGCCCAGCAAACGGGACTGGTTCAATGCTACCAGGTCCACCGTATGATTTCTGGCCAGTTCAGTAGCCAGATAGTTGCTCCTCATTAATACGCCGCCTTTGGGGGGGAAGGGAATCAGGTGCGAAACCCACAGGATTTTCAAACGCTCCCGAACTGTTGGCATAGGCCTCCTGCCAATTGGTTGAAGTGGATGATTTGGTGGACGTCTTTCGACCCTTGTACGGGATGACAGCGCGCCACCCCAGAACCGCGAACGAACAACGAACTCCGCCACGCGTGCAGGTTGGCCGTAATCAATGAAGGGCGCCGAACCCGCTCTCACGGAAATCAGTGGATTCTGACGGTTCCGTTCAACGACACGGCCCCCTCGCGCTCGGGAAAAACCTTGCGGTTCGGCTCAGTGACCTCGTGCCGAATGGCTACGTTGTTGAGGGCCACAATAAACGACAGGCCAATCCACAAAAACGGGTAGTAGGCGACGGTGACGAATTGCCCCGCAATCACGAAGCCTATGATCCCGTATCCCAGGCCTGCGGCGGTGCCACTCAGTACCGAATCGACGCCAGGTTCCGAGCGAAGTCTGAAGGCCGTGCGAATTCCGGTCAGAATCAGCATCATAAAGACGGCCAGACCAACGAAACCGGCGTCAGTACCCACCTGGATGAAGATGTTGTGCGCCAGTTCGGCCTGCTCGTTGACAGTAATGATGTCCTCCGGGTAATGCATGGCAAAGTATGGTGGGAAGTTGAAGTAACCCACACCCAGCACCGGGTACTCCTTCATCATCTCCCATCCATTCTCGAGGTACAGCATGCGTTGCTGCGATGTTCTGTCCTCCCCGATCTGGGTGAAGCGCTCTTTCTGCTCCTCAGGAAGCAGGAAGACGCTCGCGACCAGGAGAACAGCGACCGCGATCATGGGCTTGATGCGAAAGATGTTTCGCCGGTACATGAGAACCAGCGTTACCGCGAGAGCGATCTGAGCACCCCGGCTGCTCGCACCCAGAATGGTGAGCAGTGGCGCCGCAAAGAATGCGAACAGGAGCCCCTTTTCCCACCACCGAACCTGTTCCTTCTTGCGCATTTCCAGGAACAGATAGAACGCCACCGGGAACAGCGTCAGCATCAGGATTGCGAGTTCTCCCGAGTTCTGAAAATAGCCGCGCGGGCCCATCAGGCCCCAGTCCGTAAAACTGAATCCGCGGGAAGCCCAACTCAGCGAAGTCCCCAGGGCGATCTTGGCGGCGCAGAACAGAAATATCATCAGGAAAATGTAAAAACGCTCCTTGGTGTTGACGATATTAATAATCAGAAAGTAGATAACGAACCAGCCGTAAAAATCGATGTAGTACTCCCGCGAGACCTCGGGGAAGTACGCGAACACACTGGATAGATAAATGATCCCAGCAAACAGCACCATCCAGAAATTAAGTCGGTGCGAAACCCAGGTCACGCTTCGATCGAACAATGCGCCCACCAACGCGGCGATGATGAAGATCTGGGCCCAGGGTGCCACATCAATGACCGGGTAGATCGCCTGGGGGCGGAAGTATTCGAAGAACAGATACAAGCAGATCATCCAGAAGGAGAAATGATCGCGAAAAAAGTGCCCCAGCATTGTCCAGGCCCGGAAGGCATAGAAATCCCCTATGCTAATCGTCCTTGCCATCTAATCGCTCCTTGAGGTTGTCAAGTGCCGTTCGTATATGCGTCCCGCATTTATCGAAGTAGTTGATGTTGCCTGAGAAGGGATCATGTAAGTACAGATAAGGTTCCCCCATCCAGAGGGAAATAAGGGTGACTTGTGCAGTTGTCGTGACTTCGTTGGGAAGACTTTCCACGTGTGCAGGCTCCATGGCGACCACCAGATGGTCACTGGCGGGCCGATAGTCCCGAATGTTCCTGGTGCGATGCCCCGAAACATCGAGTCCCATTGTGGTTGCCACCTGGATCATCCGTCCGTCAGCGGGATCGCCACCCCGACATTCCAGCCCGAAGGACTCCGCATCCAGTCCTATACTCCGTGCGTACCACTCGGCAAGGGGGCTGCGACACAGATTTCCTGCACAAACAAAAACCAGTTTGCGAACACGGGCGAACTCCACCTCTCTAAGTTCGCGCAAGTAGCCCATGCGGTGTAAGCAGTAGTACTTGCTGCTGGCAAGGAAACCCCGTTTGGAGCCGTAATTGTCGTTGATATAGGTCTTGAGAACACTCAACATAACTTCACAACCAGGCGGAATACATGATGTCAGTAGAAAAGCCTACAATCCTTGTGCTCGATGCCAACCAACGCAGTGCCCTCGCGGTAACCCGGTCCCTGGGCCGATGCGGAGCGGGACGAATTCTCACGGCAGACAGTTCGCCGCGGTCCCTGGCGGCAGCGTCCAGGTTCTCGGCAGGCTATTTGCGATGCCCGCCTCCGGATCGGAGACCGGAGGACTTCCTTCAGTGGCTACGAAACGCCGTTTCCTCCTACAACATTGATGCCATTTTTCCAATTACCGAAATCACCAGTCAGCTGGTGTTGATGAATCGTGAAGATATTCACTGCAATCTACCTTTTGCCGACTACGAAACTGTAATGGCACTGGCAGACAAGGGACGTCTCCTGCAAACGGCGCGAAGCGCACGACTCCCCGTGCCCGATTTTTCGATTTTCGATCGGGCCAGCCAAGTGGATGTCAAACGGTTCTCCGGCTATCCCCTGGTGGTTAAGCCTTGTCTTTCTCATATATGGACGGGGGACCGGTGGATCAGCACCACCGTCCGGGTGGTCAACAGCAGGGAGGAATTGAGCGAAGTTTTGAGAGCCACGCCATACCTGCGTGATTATCCGTTCATGATCCAGTCTTTCATCCCCGGCTCCGGCGCGGGAATTTTCGCCCTGTTCGACAGCGGAGAGCCCGTCACCTGGTTCGCCCACCGTCGGATTCGGGAGAAGCCCCCGCGCGGTGGGGTCAGCGTTCTCAGTGAAAGCGTTGCAGTCGATTCCCGCCTCAAGGACTACGCGGAGGTGCTGCTCCGCTCCGTCAACTGGCATGGTGTCGCCATGGTGGAATTTCGGGTCGCCGAGGACGGCACGCCCTATCTGATGGAAGTCAATACCCGATTCTGGGGTTCGCTCCAATTGGCCATAGATGCCGGTGTTGATTTCCCGCGCCTCCTGTGGGAGGTGTCGACGAACAAGTCTGTCCCCCACCACGACCCTTACCGCGTCGGCCAAAGGCTGCGTTGGCTGCTTGGCGATCTGGATAGTCTGTATCTTAGTTTGAAAGATCGGAAGTTTAGTGGCCGGGAGAAGCTGGCACGCGTGCTGGGCTTCATCACACCGGGAGGAAGCCGGTGCCGTCACGAAGTCAACCGCTGGGATGATCTGCGACCGGCTCTTTTCGAGCTACGTCAGTACCTCCGGGATCTGTTGGGCAGGACTCCAAACGACTCACAAGCTCCCTCTCGCTACCGGGAGCATACTATCAAGTCAAACTCGGCGCGTTGACCTTTGCGGACATACTCCGCAAGCCCGGGTTAACAGCTTGCAATGCCCTCTTTCACGACACATCGTTCCAGCGGGCGATCCCCGGGCTGGAGCGATGGTGGTCCGTGAGCCTGTATACGTCGATATAGCTTTCGAGCATGGCATCCAATCCGAAGGTCGCCCGCGCGTGACGCTGACCCGCGGTCGCCATGGCAGCAGTCTCGTCGGGGCATTCGATCATCTCCAACAGCCCCTGTGCCAGGGCTGCCGGATCCCCGGGCTCCACAATCCGGCCGGTGTGGCGATGGGAGACGATCTCCTCCGGCCCACCGCACCGGGTCACGAGGACCGGCAAGCCGGCCATCATGGCTTCAATCGTGGCGATTGAGAAGCCTTCCGACCGGGAAGACAGAAGGAAATAATCGAGCTGAGAGAGAAACCCGGCGCTGTCCTCGAAGAACCCCAGAAAGTGCACCCGATCCCCCGTACCCCGTGCGTCCATCAGGTCTTCCAAACGCTTCATGAGACTCGAACGCTTATGACCGGCTACCAGGAAATAAATGTCCTTGCGCTTTTTGGCAACCAATGCGGCCGCTTCCACAAGAACACCATAGGCCTTGGCCGGCCTCACATTCCCCAGACTGCCCACCACAATCGCATTGTCAGGCAGGCCCAGTCGCGCGCGCAGGTCGTCGGTTCCCGGGTCCTTTCGCTTGTATCGATCCGCGTCGACTCCGTTATAGACGATCTCGGTCTTGTCGGGGTCCAGAAGACCTTGGTCACGAATCTGCGCGGCCAGGCTGCGGCTGACCGCCACGTAGCGGCTGATACCCCATTTCATGGCCCAATTTTTCAGTCGACGAAACCTCTCATTGGGGTTCACATCGACCATTCCGTGATAGGTCGCTACGACGGGTCGGCGAATCAGAATACCAAGGAGTGCCGCGTAAACATTGGACCCAAGAAGGTGTGACTGAACAATGTCAACTTTTTCGCGCTTCGCGAGTCGGAAGAGCCGGTAGAGGAAGCCAAAGGCAAAACTACCCTTGGCATCGAGAACGATCGGGTTAAGACCGCGCCGACGCAGCTCCTGATCGACCCAACCCGGTCCGCGAATAACCACGACCGAACGAAAGCCCCTCTGGCGCAACAGATCGGCCAGTTGAACAAAAACTGTCTCGGCACCCCCCGGCCCGGTCGTGTCGATCAAGTGCAATATGGTTTTTCCCGAAGTATCCAGCATGTCATCGCTACCTGATTCAGTCTGAAAAGGTTTCAACATGGTTGTAAACAGTGCCAAGAACCTCGTACGCACCACTCTGGACAGAGGAGCAATGCTGTTCGGACCACAACGATCGGTTTCCGCTCAGCCGAAGTTATGGATTCTGATGTATCACCGTGTGCTTCCGAAACATGATCCCCGGTACGCCGCCGAGGAGCCCGGCATGGTTGTGGAACCCGAGACCTTCGCCATGCATCTGAATCTTCTCAGGAAGCACTTCAGTATTATCCCACTGGGCGAATGGATCGACCGACGACACAATGGACAGGCACTGCCCCCCAAAAGTTGCTCCATCACCTTTGACGACGGATGGCTGGACAACTACGAGTACGCATTTCCCTTGTTGAAGGAGCGGCAGATACCGGCCACGATATTCGCGGTATCGCATATGATCGGTACTGATCGTCATTTCTGGCCGAACCGTGTGGCACAGTTGCTGGAACGCAGCGAAGAGGTCCTGCATTCGTTACCGTGGTTGGCGCCACACCTGGACGCAATCAAAAACCCCGAGAACAAAAAGGAATCTCTATCATCCCTTGTGGCATCGCTCAAGCGATTCCCGGATGAACAGATCTACCAGTGGTTGGACGAATCCTCGATCCTTACCCCGGGTAACCCAAGTTTGATGAACTGGCAACAACTCAGAGAGATGGTGGCAAGTGGATTTATAGACATCGGCTCTCACACCTGCAATCATTCTCGCCTCCGTGAGGATCTTGATCCCGAGTCAATCCGGCGTGAAGTTCAGGACAGCAAGAAGAAGATCGAGGATGAAACAGGTCGGACGCCGACACTGTTCTGCTACCCAAACGGTGACGTTAGCAGATTGGCGCGGGAAACCGTCGGAGATACCTACAAGGCGGCGGTTACCACGCGCAGAGGCATAAATTCTGCTTCCAAACTCAAGCTCTACGAACTTTTCAGAATTGGAATACACGAAGACCGGTGCGATACGCCGGCGAAGTTCTGCAGTCGCCTGGCGAACTGGTACTAGCAGGCTAATGGCTGGCTGTGCTCTTACGAGCCAATCAATAACATGGACGGGATTCTCGCAATGTCTATATCACACGCGGTTTCTTACTTAAGCAGAAGCAGTGCGGCTCATGGATTGTCCTCTCTCACTTTCGGGACCCATGTCACCATCTTCTCCATTCACCGCCCCCTGTCTCCCGAGCATCGACACAAGGGCCTTTCACCTGACTTCCTCCGTACGGCACTGGACAGGCTGCGTAGCGAAGGTTACCGCTTCGTATCGCTGGAGAAAGTGCTGTCGAACCCCGCTTCCGTTCCGAGCAGATCAGTGTGCCTCACCATGGATGACGGCTATGCGGACCAGGCGGAGTTGCTTGCTCCCGTTCTCCTGGAGTACGAGACGAATGCCACGTTCTTCCTGATTACCGACCTTCTGGACGGCCTGGACTGGCCCTGGGATGAGAAAGTCGCGTACCTGGTCAGTGCCTCGAAGAATCGGCTACTGCATGGCCTGGAAGCCTACGGTCTTCCAGAGAGCCTCTCCATCGATAGTGAAGTCATGCAGGATTCGGTGCGGCGTCTCCTCCAGAAGCTTGGCAAGGACCTTCCCGCCGCCGAGGTTCCGGCATTCATCGAAACCCTGAGCGATGCTTGCGGGTTGCCGGTTCCCAAGTCACCGCCCAAAGGTTACAGACCGATCTCATGGGACACGGCCCGGTCGCTGGAAGCCCGGGGCATGCACTTCGCGCCTCACTCCTGCAACCACCACATCACCAGCCGGCTGTCGGCCGAAGATGCCAAAGAGCAGTTTGCACAATCCTGGCAACGCTTGCGCGAGGAGCTCAAGCAACCGACCAAGATCTACTGCTATCCAACCGGTCGCCTCCAGGACTTCAGCGTGCAGCATGAGCGGGCCCTTGCCTCGCTGGGTTACCTGGGTGCTGTCAGCTTTATCTCCAATCCACTGCGTTTACGGAACGTTCAGAGCCAGCGTTTTCGCTTGCCGAGGATCGCGTTTCCGGACAATCTGCCGGCGGTGTTCCGCTACGCCAGTTGGCTCGAAGCCCTGCGGAGCCTGGCGCAGCCCACAGCGAGGTAAGCCATGACAGACGGAGTCCCGAATTGCGCCATGACGGTCGATGTGGAGGACTACTTCCATGTTGCCGCCTTCAAGGATGTCATTTCCCCGGACGACTGGGACCGCTGGCCTGCACGCGTTGAGACCAACACACGGTGTCTTCTGGAGCTCTTTGAGGCTCGCGGGATCAAGGCCACCTTCTTTGTGCTCGGTTGGGTAGCGGAGCGCTTTCCCGGCCTGGTTCGGGAAATCGACGACCTTGGTCATGAGATTGCCTCCCACGGTTACAGTCACCAGCTGATCTTCGAACAGAGCCGGGAAGTCTTCCGCAATGAGACAGCAAAATCGAAGAGCATCCTTGAGGACATTACCGGGAAGCCGGTATACGGTTACCGGGCGGCCAGCTATTCGGTCACACGCGATTCGCTATGGGCCCTGGACGTTCTTGCCGACCTGGGTTTTACCTGGGACTCCAGTATCTTTCCAGTTCATCATGACACCTACGGGATGGTGGGAACTCCTGAGGAGCCCTATCACCTCGTAACGCCATCCGGCGCGAGCCTTACAGAGTTTCCCCTCACCACGGCCCGGTTATTCGGGTTCCCGGTGCCGGCAGCGGGCGGAGGCTATTTCCGCCAGTATCCCTACACCGTCAGTCGGTGGCTGCTGTCGCTGGCCAGTCGGGGTGGTCAGCGCCCCGTCATTTTCTACCTGCATCCCTGGGAAGTGGACTCAGGTCAACCGCGCATCGACGGTGCGAGCTGGAAGTCCCGGTTTCGGCATTACACCAACCTGTCTCGTTGCCTCCCGCGGCTCGAGAGTCTAACTCGGGATTTCTCCTTCACCACGGTGGAGCAGGTGCTTGCAAATGCGAGTATTGCCCAGTCATTTGATGTGAACTCAAACAAGTTGTTATGGACCTGAAATCGATCTACCGGGACCCGGAAGCGGCCGTTGGGCAACGCTGGGGATCCCCCGACAATTGCGACGTACACGACCAGATCCTGAGTTTGCTAGGGGAACTGAGGGACCTGAAGGCCACGGTTAAGGAAGCCAAGGACGAAAAAGGCCGTGTTTCCCGGCAATTTCGCGAGGCCAAAGCCGACCCTGATAGGTTCGCGGAACTCAAGGAGCGAATGGCGAAGGTGAGCCAGACCCTTTCAGAACTGGAGCAGCGACGCAAGAAGTGTGAGCGGAACCTGCTCGCCCTCTTTGGCGCAGACGAGCGACGCGAGCCGTCCCCCTTCCCCGGTCGATTCTCCAAAACTCCATCCGGAAAGGGTCCCGGGGACGGGCGGAAACTGAGAATAGTTGTTGCCGACGATCAGGACGCCGCTGCGTGGGACGCCTACGTGGCCGGTAATGAGCGAGCTTCCCTTTACCACCTGTTCTCGTGGAAAACCATCGTAGAGCAGGCCTTTGGTCACGACTGCTTCTATTTCGCCGCGCGTGATGATGACGGGCGAATCTGCGGCGTGTTGCCGCTGGTGAGCCTTAAGAGCCGCTTGTTTGGCAGCTACGGAGTTTCCCTGCCCTTCTTCAACTATGGTGGCCCGCTTGCCGACGACCAGATGGTAACGGAGGCCCTGCTTGAAGAGGCTCGGGGCGAAGCTCATCGTCAGCATTGGCAACACCTGGAATACCGCACCTGCGAACCGGGCATGTCGTTACCGGCGTCCAGCCGCAAGGTATCGATGATTCTCAACCTTCCAGACTCCGGAAAAACGCTTGATGCAAACCTGGGCGCAAAGGTGCGAGCCCAGTGCAACCAAGCCAATCGCCGTAAACCAGAGATCGCATTTGGCGGCGCGGAGCTTCTGGACGATTACTACACAGTGTTCTCGCGCAATATGCGTGATCTTGGAACCCCGGTCTACTCACGGCGGTTCTTCGAGACCATGCTGGACAACCTTCCGAATCACTGCACGGTTGTTACTGTTCGCATCGATGGACGACCTGCTGGCGCCGCGTTTCTCGCAGGTTACCGCGACATGCTGGAAATTCCCTGGGCATCCACGTTGCGCGAATTCAATGACCTGAACGTGAACATGTGGATGTACCGCAAGATCCTGCATCACGCGATCGACAGCGGCTTCGGCTATTTCGATTTTGGGCGCTCCACCGTGAACGCCGGCACCTACAAGTTCAAGAAACAATGGGGTGCCCAGCCACTGAAGCATTATTGGTACTACCGGATGATGCCCCAAACCTCCGCGAAGGAGGATACGCTCGCCTCATCCACAGAAGCGTCAACAACCGGAACCTCAGCCCTTCCGGCGCTGAACCCAGACAACCCGAAATTTCGACTGGCAATCGCCGCCTGGAAGCGACTTCCCCTGTTCGTCGCGAACACATTGGGTCCACATATTGTGAAGAATCTTCCCTGACCGGCTGTTGGAACATGCTTCTCGACAGCCGGGCAGTCCGAACACGGAGATGCGGTTCGCTAGGTGGGCCTGTGCGCTTCAGTCAACTTGGAGGGTTTTGCGGACTGGTCCTGCCGGCCCGGGCTGAAGAAGGCCGCTATTTCGCCTTCCTCTCCGGACTTTGGCTGCCCCCGATCTGGCGCAGACTTTCAGCGATATCGGCCAGATGGGATTCAATTCTAATCACTGCTGCTGCCAGATCTTTGTTGAGGCCAGCGCCGTCCTGAACGTTCCCGCGCTGAAGTTCCACAACCTTACCGCCCGTCGCCCTGCTTTCCCTGTTCCGGGTCAAGGGCGGGTGGCGATCCCAGCCCAGTTCAAGCTTGGCCTCCTCTACCTGACGGGAGGATATCGCATAGAAGCCGTCCGCGTATCCGCAGGTGAGGGCCGTGTCCGCCAGAACGTTGATCAGGCGCGGTACCCCTCCGCTGATTTCGTGAATCCTCTTCACCGCGTCCTGGGTGAAGATTTCGAGCTGCTGACCCGCCTTGGCCACACGGAAGCGGATGTACTCCCGGGCCTCAGCCAGGTCCAACGGCGTCAGATGGAAGCGCAACTTGATTCGCTGATTGAGCTGCTCAAGGCTTCCTCCCTCGACAATATCCTTGAGTTCCGGCTGGCCGCAAAGAATGATGTTGACATTAGTCTGAGCGTTGAAGATATCGATTCCGGCCAGAAGGCGCAGCTCCTCCAGCGTCTCGCGGGAGAAGCTCTGGGCTTCATCCACCACGATCACGATATTCTTGTCCGACTGCATAATACGTTCGCTGAGTAGCTGGAAAAGTTTCGGCTTGGGCACGTCCTCCCCTGCAACCAGCCCCAACTGCTCGGCAATGTCGTAAAGCAGTTCATAAGGCGTCATCTGGGTCTGGTAAATTGTCAGGACTTCCGCACTGTCAGGCATTGTTTTCAGAAGGTGCTGGAGCAAGATTGTCTTGCCGGCACCGATCTCCCCGGTAAGCAAGGTAAAGGTATCCTTGTTCCAGAGCGCGTAGCTCAGGTAAGTAAAGGCCTTCTTGTGGGCTTTGCTCAGGTACAGAAAATCCGAGTTGGGAGCGATATCAAACGGTTCCCGCCTGAATCCGAAGTGTTCCAGATACAATGTTCGTCTCCTTAACCGCCTCTGGGTGAAAAGCGAACGCCCACCAAAGCCGAGGCTTCGTCCGTGTGGGACATTGGACCCGTGCCACTGGTATTGCGGGACCGGACCTCGAAGAAAAAATGGGTGCTTCGAGTCGCAAAGTAGTTCAGGCGCACAGCAGCTTCGTTGATCTCATTCTGTTCATTTTCGATATTGAATCTTTCGTCTACGTACCGGTAGGTGGCTCCTATGCCGAAGGCGGACAGGTCGTAGTACTGGCTCGGAAACCGATAGTCGAGGCTCAGGTTGGCCGAATAGCGATCCTCATCCACATCCATGCCGATGGATACCGCTTCTTCACTGGACAGTCTCCGGCCGTCCAGGCGCATTATGCCCTCGAGGTTGCCCCGCCCGAAGTCATAGGTCAGGGTCAGCTGCTTCTCTCGGGCCAGCTCATCGGCAAAAACAGCATCACTGTTCGGTACAAGCCGGGTAAGGCGGCCGCTGACACTACTGTCCACCACATCACTGTACCCGTGGTGATAGAAAACACCCAAGCCCGAGAAACTGTTCAACTGCCTGCGCAGCGAGAAATTTATCAGGGCGTGATCCGTATCGCCGGCCTCCACAACGCGCTCCTGCCCCACGTCCAGCATCCATGTGGTCAGGTCTCCCGAGTAGGCCCAGCGAAAAAAGGCGCTCTCCTGATCCACCTGCTGCCCGCTGTCAGTAAAATCAATATCCGATCGGCGGGCGTTCAAGGACCAGTCCGAAAGATCAGAAACGCTGTACTCGTATCCCACGGTGGTCGCATTCACTTCTCGCGATGCAAGGTCGATCTCATCGTCAATGTTAGAGTAACTGTACGAAGCGCGAACGCGTGATCGAGTAGTCAGGTCGATGTGATAGGAAGGAACGATGGAGAAGACATTAACGTCCCTGAGATTATTGACGGTTCGAACAGCTCGTCGATCTTCCTGAATCTGCTGTATCGACTCAAGCACTGCGAGACGGAAGTTGTTGCTGCGCGGCTGAACCAGCAGACCTGCATCCAGGAATTTTCGGTCCTCGGCTTCCAGCCCACCCTCGGAGTAGTATCGCCTGGAGAAATCCCCCACTGCATCCACCGCCACCACGGCGCCAGGGCTGTTGTTCACCCCGAAATCTATTCCGCCAGTGAGGATTCCCCCTGGATCGTCCTCGTCGATGCTTCCCTGGCGAACGTTGTCCGAATACTCGGCCGAGGAGTAGAGCGTGTAATCATACTCAAGCGCCGCAAGCCCGGGGGCGCACAGGGCGCCAAACAGTCCTAGTGCAAAACGATTGTACTTATGTGTCACGCGTCATCCCCTTAGAATTGGTCGAGAACAACCCCCACCAGCTTCTCGCTTCCGATGGTTTCCGCAGCCGTACGGATCTCCTGTTCGGTGCACTCACCGTAGGGAACCACCAGGACAACCAGGTCGCACAGGTCCAGAAGAATGCGCGCGTCTGCCGAATCCTGAACACTGGGTGCGTCCACAATCGGATATCGATCGGGGTAGCGCGTCAGAATTTCCTCAATGGTTCCGTGCATTTTCTCGGATGTGAAGTACTCCGCCGAGTTCTCCCGCAGTTGACCACTGGGAATGAATCGAAGGCGTGGTATCCCCGTGGGGTGAATGACCTCGGCAATGGAGCGTTCCTCCGCCTCCAGGTAATCCATCAGCCCGTCGGTTTCAGGGTCCAGGTCAAACAGTCGCGCCAGGGATGGAGAATGGACATCCCCTTCCAGGAGCATGGCCGTTTTCCCCTCGTCGAACGCGAAGCTCGCCGCCAGGTTCGCTGCAATTAGCCCCGTGTCTGTGCCCGGAACCACAGAGGTCACTAGGGTCGTGAAGTTGCGTCCGTTAGCCGCCGCAAGCAGCTTCGTCCGGAGGTTGCGGTAGATGTTTAGAAGACGCGTGTCCTCCATTCGCGGATAGATCAACCCCTTGGTGGCCAGTTCGCTGTCGGAAAGGCTGAACCGCTCCGTCATGGCTTTGATCATGCCACGGGACGAGACGACGTTGCTCAGGCCGCCGCGTTTGCTGGCGGGCCGCCCGGCCCCCACATTCACCGGCGGCCGACTCAGATCTCTTCGTTCGGATGGCGCCGGTTCCGTGCTCTGGCCAGCGCCCTGTTCCTTCATTGCTTTTGAAAAAGCAGTTTCCAGTTTACTCATAATTCACCCATTCGCCTTAAGCCACGCCACATAACCGTAAGCTATCCAACTCACCAGAATCGCCACAAATATGATCGATTTTTTGAAGGTACTCAGGGTGTACTCGGTGGGCCGGTTGGTATGATAGACCGACGCGAGCACGGGTAGACCCAGGGAATCGCCAATTACAGCTCTCGACCGCACCTTCTGGTCGAGCATCGTCAATCCATAAATCAATCCGAAGGGCAGTACCAGACTGGCGACAAGTCCCGCCGCCATGAAGTGAGAGAATCGAATGCCTTTTGGAGTGAGTGGCAGCGCCGGCGGTTCCTGAACCTGGAACGTGAGACCCTGGTTTTCCATGTCGATGTTCATGGAAATGCGAGCGTTTTCACGTTGTCGTTGCAGGGACTGATAGATGTCCTGGTTCACCTGGTAGTCACGCATCAGCTCGGAGAGCTGCGCCTCCACTGCGTTTACCCTCACAAGGCGCTGCTCCGCCCGGTTCAGCAGTCGATCAGTTTCTTCCAGACGCTGCTGCAGCGTGGCCAGCTCGGTTTCAGTGGCCGCGTATCGACTGCGCAGGTCACTGAACAGATCTCCACTGGCACCGCTGATACGGAAGGGAGACCCCTCATCGCCGCCGGTCTGCTCCTGCTGCCGGGCCATCGCCTGCCGGATCGTTTCAATCTGCCCCTTCAGGACTACGATGTCCGGATAGGTGTCGTGATAGCTCAGGCGAAGGGTCGCCAGCTCCTGCTCGAGCTGTTCCAGTCGCTCAGCCTGCTGCCCTGACCGGTCCACCTCCGCTGACAGGGAAGCCCGGCCGGAAAGCTGTCTGGCGAGTGTCTCCCGTTCGGTTTCCAGCTCGCGGATTGCGAGCTCCGTGGTCTCCTTGCGTCCTTTCAGATCTGCAATCCGGCTGGTCACCTCGTCCTGGGATCCAGGCTGCGCGTCCATGTTGCGGGAACGAAACTGCTTCAACGCTTCTTCCGCTTCCTTCAACTTCGCCTGATACTGCAGCACCTGTCCGTTGATAAATTCATAGGCATCACGACTCTCGCGCTGCTTGTCTACCAGGCTGTGGTTGATGAAAACCTCAGTGAGCTGCTGAGCGGTCTGATGGGCGCGCTCAGCATTCTGATCCATGTAGCTGATGCGGATCACGTTGTCACCGACATTCTCGATTCGCGTTCGGTATTCGATGGCTGCGGCCAGCCGCTCTCGTTCGAGGTCCGTTTCTTCCCCATCGAGCCAGCCGCCGTTCTCGAGCACCTCCTGCATGGCGCGCCGGCTGAAGATGATTTCCCGGGCCACGCCGGCCTTGTCCATGGCGTTGGTGGTAACTGCAGTACCCTGCATGAGGGGCTCGAGAATGCTCTGCTGGTCAACCACAATGGTGCTGGACGACGTGTAGAGCTTGGGCCAGTGCCACCCCACCACAAGAAACAGGATAGCTGTACCAATATACACGCCCGCAAAAAGCCGTCGCTTGATCCACAGTTCGCGACGCATGAGCCGCATCAGTTCCCCTAAGTCCGTATTCATAAGCTCCCTTTGTTTCCGCCGTCCGGTTGATGTCTTCAGGCCGCCTTCACCAGCCCGCGATGAATTTCATGGCAGAGGTCGAATCAGTGGCCCCTAGAACAAGCGTTCCGGTACTGTCAGGATATCTCCCGGTTCAATGGCGTAGTTTGTATCCACCTCACCGTCGTTGAGAATGTCCGCAAGCTCAATGGGAATCGCTACCATGCCCTCGCTTGAATGCCTGTAGAGCTTCGCGCTGTTGCCCGCCGCGAAATCGTTCAAACCACCCGCTTCGAGAACCAGGTCCAGAACCGTCATTCCCTGGCGATAGGGCATTGACGAGGGCTCATTGACAGCTCCGGATACCCGAACGCGAGAGAGAAACTCGTGGCTGCGCAGCTCGGTGAGAATGACCGCAACCTGCGGGTCCCGGATATAGGTTGACAGCTTGTCGGTAATTGCCGCTGCCACATCCTCGGGGGTTTTGCCTCCTGCGACCACTTCTCCGGCCAATGGCATGGAGATTCGCCCGTCGGGACGCACGGGAACAGTCACCGAGAGGTCGGGGTTCTTCCAAACAGTAATCTGAACCAGGTCGTCAACGCCGATTCGATACTCGTCGACCAGGAGCATGGGGTTCGTGTTTCTCTCTGGCGCATAGTCAGCCCGATTGGGCGAGGTACTGCATCCGGCCAGAAAAACCGTTGCGATCGTGCAGGCTGTTAGTAGTTTCATAGCAGTTCACTTATCCCCGTAATGATTGAGTTGAACACAGGATTTCTTTTATCAAGGACTCGTGCGAGTTCCTTCTCTCAACGGGCGCCCTTTCCAAGAACAACCACTTCGATCGTTTGCAGGAGCACCAGAAGGTCCATAAAGAATGTTCGATTCTTGATATAGAAAAGATCGAACTGCAGCTTGTTGTATGCGTCTCGCTCGTTGGCGCCATAGGGGTACTTGATCTGTGCCCAACCGGCCAGCCCGGGTTTGACTCGATGGCGCAACCTGTAATATGGAATGCTCTTCTCCAGTTGTTCGACGAACTCGGGACGCTCCGGCCGGGGGCCAACGATGCTCATGTCCCCCTTGAGAACGTTAAACACCTGTGGAATTTCGTCGATTCGGGTTTTTCGAATGAAGGCACCGACTTTTGTGATGCGAACATCATTCTTACTCGCCCACACCGCCTTTCCGTCCTTCTCCGCGTCAACACGCATGGAGCGAAACTTCACCAGCTCGAAAACTTCGTTGTTGAATCCAACCCGCTTCTGGCGGTATAGCAGTGGACCTTTGAATCCACTCTCCACATAAATGGCAATAGCGGTGAACAACAGAATCGGGGCGGTGGAAACAAGAATTGCGAGGCTGGCGCCAATGTCGAATGCGCGGCTCACCAGGTGACGGATATTGCCGGTCTCATAGCCCTCCGAAAAGATCATCCAGCTGGGTTGCAGAATGTCGAGGTGCAGCATGCCCTGCTCCCGCTCATGGAAGGAGATGAAGTCAATCACGTCGACCCCGGACAGCTTGCAATCCAGAAGCGCATTGGTCGGCAGGTTCTTGCGACGATCCTTGACAGCCACGACAATCTCGTCCACGTCTCTGGCGCGACAGAACGCAAGCAGGCCCTCTGCTGGGTTGACGCAGTAACTCTCCGGGACGACCACTGGCTCGTTATTCACAGGAACGAAGCCTTCGATCAGGTAGGACCCATTGGGCGGCATCAGAGGGTTCTCCCGATCCCCTTGCGCCAGAAGACCCGCTGCGGGATCGCCTGCCCCATAGACGAGTATCCGGCGTCGCATTACCCCGCTGTCCACAGTGGAGTAGAAGAACCAGCGCAACAGCGTAATGACCACCCAGCTGCAGAACAGACTCAGGGCCAGTACCCCGCGGCCGATAAGCAGGGCCGGGAAGACATAGTAGAGCACCATCAATCCCAGAGTGCCTATCAATAACCCGACCGCGACGCGAAAGCTGATGTTCGCCAGAAGAACCCGACTTGCGGGCCGCTGGGCCTGGTACATCCCCATGGCAACCATGCCCAGCAGCAATACCAGGGCAACAACAGCCGACTTCGCGGCCAGATTCTCGATGGGCTCCGAAGAAAGCCGGCCATAACGCAGGAAAAGCCCCAGATAATTGCTCGCGAAAAAAATTCCACTCTCTATGGTCATCAAGATCAGGAACGGTACTCGAAGATGGTGCTTGAAGATCTTTACTGTCGTCATGACATTACTGCTCCTGGTCATCGTCGCAATTCGTTCTGAATTGCCGCGTCCTTCCTTTTGTGACGTCACGAACCGTGTTCAGTACATTCCCGGCTTCATCTACCGGTCGCAGCAACAAGCAACCGGTGGCGGTAACGAGCAATCTCGCCCAAGGTGGATCTGGTAACCCGATGTGACTAACGCAATTGCGCGGTGCGATTGATTCCCGCACGCATTCAGACGATTCTTCCGCTTCTGGCGAAATGGCGGTGCCAGAACATTCAGTTTTCGATTTCTGTGGCGCCGGATTGACAGCGGTGTCGGATTCAATCCGCGACATGGCGCGGATTCGGTGTTCCCGTCGGCAGCGCGTACGTAAGAGAAGATCCCCCGACAACCTGCTAAACCCGACAGTGCCCGAGTCCCTTAGTTTCCTATTGGCATGTAGCCCGGGGTGGTTATCGGTGCGCTCAGAACGAGAGATTTCACCGCCCCGCTCACTCAATGCCGCCAATGATGCAAAACGCTCGCCAATGAGTTTCAGCGCAGGGATTAATGTGATGGGCGTCGGACAGATCGTTAGGGTCCGCACAAACAGAAGGGAAGGAAGATTGTTGATGAACGAGTTCCGCGAACCTTCTTCAATGAAGAAGAACCGTCGCAATTGTAATTGGCGCGAACAACCGGGGCATAATTTGCATCGTCTGCTTTACGAAAGACGAATCTCTTGATTGTCCCCACCTTTAATCACGATGCTGCCCCCTCAGCGGCCATCGTAAATGCTACACGGGATTGTAAGATGAAACGTGTCGTCTCTGGCTAGCTGGTGAGAAACTCTCCGCCGGTGGGTCGAGCCGGGCGTTTGACTCACCCATCAAGCTTCTGGATTGTATACTCGACGTGGACGGACACGCGCAATGGAAAGCGCGGTACGGACTTTACAACAGGCTCCCTGGCACGCCTTCCCTAATTCGCGCGCGGCGCTGTTCCGCCCTAGGGACGGACAGGAAATCTCCTCAACCGGATGACCGAAAGGAATGGAGTCGCCCGTGAGTTGTCACACTGGCAGCCGTCGCCCGGGAGGCCGGTCACCTCGAACGCTCTCCGTGATGGCCGAGCGGCATCTATCCCACGATCAGATCATATTTCAACCAACCGCCTGGAGCCCTGTCACCTGGGTTTTGTCGGGGACTGTGGCATAATACCCCGCACTTGAAAATGGAGAAGGAAGTCATTGTGAACAGAAAGATTTCCGTGATTGGTCTGGGCTACGTGGGGCTACCCGTGGCCGTCGCCTTCGGTCAGAAGCACCGGGTGGTCGGCTTCGATGTTAAACCCCGCCGTATCGCCGAATTGAAGGCCGGAAAAGATTCCACCCTCGAAGTGAGCAGTGAGGAACTGGCTACCAGCGACATTCTTTTCACCGCTGATCCGGCGGACCTGAAGGACGCGGACTTCCACATCGTGGCCGTTCCCACGCCCATCACCGAGTCCAATCAACCGGACCTCACTCCCTTGCTCCGGGCGTCCGAAACCGTCGGCAAGCAGTTGAAGCAGGGGGACATCGTGGTTTTCGAGTCGACCGTCTATCCCGGTGCGACGGAGGAAGACTGCCTGCCGATTCTCGAACGCGAATCAGGTCTCACGGCCGGGCGGGATTTTACCGTCGGCTACTCTCCGGAGCGGATCAATCCGGGCGACAAGGAGCATACCTTTACCAAAATTACCAAGGTTGTGTCCGGGCAGGACCAGGAGACGCTCGATGTTGTCGCGGAAGTCTATGCTTCGGTGGTTGCCGCGGGAGTCCACAAGGCGCCTTCGATCAAGGCTGCCGAAGCGGCCAAGGTGATCGAGAACACCCAGCGTGACCTGAACATCGCGCTCATGAACGAGCTGGCCATCATCTTCAAACGCATGAATGTGGATACGCTTGACGTTCTCGAAGCTGCCGGCACCAAATGGAACTTCCTGCCATTTCGCCCCGGCCTTGTGGGGGGCCACTGCATTGGTGTGGATCCCTATTACCTCACATACAAGGCGCAGAAGACAGGCTACCATCCGGATGTGATTCTGGCGGGTCGGCGGACCAATGACTCCATGGGACGCTATATCGTCTCGGAAGTCGTCAAGGAGATGCTGCTCAAGCAGGTTCCGGTCATTGGGGCGCGGGTGGCCGTGCTGGGCCTCACCTTCAAGGAAGACTGCCCCGACCTTCGAAACTCCCGCGTGGCCGACATCATCAATGAGCTGCGAAGCTACAAGGTGGACCTGCTGGTGCATGATCCCCTGGCCGATCGCGATGAAGCCAAGGAGGAATACGGAATTGATCTGTGCGACTGGTCCCAATTGACGGAGCTCGATGCAATCATTATCGCAACGGCACACAGGGAGTACAGGCAAATACCCGTCACGGATTACCAGGCCAGATTGAAGGCGTCCGGCCTCGTATTTGACATCAAAGGCGTCATCGATCGCACCGCCGCGAGCGCCGCTCAACTGAGTTTGTGGAGACTGTAAATGAAAGTACTGGTTACCGGTGCCGCCGGATTCATCGGATTTCACCTCAGCCAACGCCTGCTGGCGAGGGGTGACGAGGTAGTGGGCCTCGATTGCCTCAACGACTACTACGACGTAAACCTGAAGTTGGCACGCCTTGCCCAACTCAAGAGCCACCCGTCCTTCAAGTTTGTGAAACTGGACGTGGCGTACCGGGAGGGCATGGCAGCGCTGTTCAAGGACGAACAGTTCAATCGAGTGGTTCATCTGGCCGCCCAGGCAGGGGTCCGATATTCCATTGAGAATCCCCAGGCCTACATCGATTCCAACATCGTCGGCTTCGGAAACATTCTGGAAGGCTGTCGCCACAACAATGTGGAACATCTGGCCTACGCGTCATCGAGCTCGGTATACGGCGCCAACGAGGCGCAGCCCTTCTCCGAGCACCACAATGTGGATCACCCCATAGCGCTGTACGCCGCGTCAAAAAAAGCCAACGAGCTGATGGCCCATGCCTATTCCAGCCTTTACAAGTTGCCCACAACGGGGCTTCGTTTCTTCACCGTTTACGGCCCCTGGGGTCGCCCGGACATGGCTCTGTTCCTGTTTACCAAGGGCATCCTCGAAGAACAACCGATCAATATCTTCAACCACGGCAACATGATCCGCGATTTCACCTACATTGATGACATCATCGAGGGCGTGGTCCGCGTCCTGGACAACACCGCGACGCCGAATCCCGATTGGGACGGCAAGAGCCCGGACCCGGCCACCAGCTACGCTCCGTACCGGGTGTATAACATCGGCAACAACAAGCCGGTAAAGCTCATGGACTTTATCGAAGCCATTGAAAAAGCCGTCGGCAAGAAGGCCATCAAGAATCTGATGGAGATGCAACCGGGGGATGTGCCGTCCACCTGCGCCGATGTTTCCGCGCTGGAGAGCGATGTGGGCTTCAAACCGGCCACATCGGTGGAATATGGCATCGAACAGTTCGTGAAATGGTACCGGGAATACTATCAACAGTAGGGTCGGATACAACTGCGCTCAGCGAGTGAAAGATCCGGAGCCGAAGCCGAGGGTTTTCCGCGGACGTCGTACGAGTCTGCGGAGCCTTGGCAGTTCTTGAACATTGTCCCCATACGCGTAGCGTTCGAAAGACTCGGTCACTTCGGTCGCCCAGTCCGCCAGGTCGGGACGCTCCTGTTGCACCCTTTCCGCCAGCGCTCGCGGCCCCTCGTCGCCGCGCCGTGCAATGCCCTGGGTGCCCAGCCGCCGCAGGAAGCGCCGATATAGCTTCTCACCTGGGTCGCGCGGCGCGCGCTGGTCCCGGATGACGAAAACCAGGCCGATCAGCGCCACCACCACGAAGCCTGTACCGAGCAACAGACCGGCGACCCGCAGGGGTGTTACTCCACCCAGCAGGTCGTTCAACAGTCCACTCTGCTTGTCCTGATCGTAACTCAGAACCAGGCGATGCCAATCGTATTCGAGCGCGTCGAGACGCAAGCGAATGGCGAGTACAACAGGATACTGACCATAGTTCCGGAGCGAAAAGGGATTATCGCCGTCCTGGCTGCGTTCGCTGGCGGTTAAGGACGAAATCCCCGATTCGATACGATCCGGTGCCACCGCCGCGGTAGGATCCACCCGCTTCCAGCCGCGGCCTTCCAGCCACACTTCCGTCCATGCATGGGCATCCGCCTGCCGCACCAGAAGAAAATCCTTCACCGGATTCACCTCCCCCCCCTGGTACCCCACGACCACGCGAGCCGGAATGCCCGCTGCGCGCATCATGACGGTAAAAGCGCTGGCGAAGTGCTCGCAGAAACCCGCCCTGCTGTTCCAGAGGAAGTCGTCCACGGGGTGCTCGCCCAGCAAAGGCGGCTCCAGAGTGTAGGTGAACTCCTGATTGAAATGCTGCAGCACACGATTGATGTAGGCGTCGACGCTGCCCGCATCCGCCCGCCATTCCCGCGCGAGTTGGCGCGCCCGCGGATTGGTGTTGCGCGGCAAAGCCAGCTCCCGCCGCCGAACTTCGGGAGCCAGCGTTTCAGGCGCCAGGGAATACTGTGGGCGAGAGGTCACCTGATACTGGAAACGGTTGCGAACCGGCCTGCGGCTGACCAGGCGGAAATCCCGCGTAAAGCCGATCTCCGCATCGCGGGTTTCCGCCAGCGGCAGCCCATAGAGCCAGTGCTGCTGGGTGGCTTCCAGAATGACTTCGTATTTCAGGGCCGGGCCTTCGGTTCTGACAAGGCCGCGCCAGTCGGCGGGATACTGGCGGTTCCACTCCACCGCCTGCAGGTCGTATGCATTGAAGCGAGCCTGGGTCCAGCTCCGGCCATCGAACTCCGAAAGCACGAGCCCGCGCCAGTACAGATCCCGCGCAGGCGGAATCTCGCCTTCGAAGGTCACCCGAAATGCGCGGCTGTCATCCTGGGTCAGGGAGCTGAAATCCCCCGGTGACATGCTGTCACTCACCCCGCTCTGCGCCGTGTGCTCCTGTTGGGGAACCGCCCAGATGCTACCGATGCGGGGCATGACGATAAAGAGCACCACCATCAGCGGCACGCTCTGGGCCAGCAACTTGGCCGCCGTCCCAAAACTGCGCAGAGGGTAACGGTGGCCCTGGGCCTGGTGCAGACCGAGCAACGCGGTAGTGAGGACAATGAGGCTCAGCACTGCATAGGCGGTGGTCCACAGCCCCTGCCAGAACAGAAACTGGGTGGCAGCCACAAAATAACCGAGGAAGATGACCACCAGCGCGTCGCGCTTTTGCTTCATTTCCAGCAGTTTGAGCAGGAAGGCGGTGATCAGCAGTCCCACCATGGGCTCGATCCCGAAGAAGCGGCGGTACTCGGACAGGAGCCCCGCAAGACACAGGGCGACGATAAGGCTTTTGATCCAGCCGCCCGGGAACGGCCACTGCCCCCGATAGATCTGCACACGCCAGATCATGGTGGCAAGCCAGGCCAGCAAGATCCACACAGGCAGGTGCACCAGATGAGGGATCACCAGCAAAGTCTGTGCGACCAGCAGCCATACCAGACTGTTACGGGGCACCTGGAAGTGCGGAATCATTGCCGACCTCCCCCGGCCCGCGTCCGCAATTCGCCCGTTTCAAACAGTGCGAGCATTTGCAGGGCCTGGTCCCGATGCGTCGAACCGCGACCCGGAGGCAGCGATTCTCCCGGCAGGCGCAATCCATATTCCACATTACCTCTGTCGGCCTCCAGAACCCAGTAGCACAGGCGGGAAAGCCGCGCCTCCCGATCCATACCGCCCAGATAGTCCCAGTCCAGCCACAGGCGTCGGTCCAGATACGCGCTCGAATCCTTGGTATGCAGCCCCATCCCACGCGCGTAATGCTTCCAGGCCACGTCCCGCAGGGAATCTCCCGCCTGGTAGTCCCGGTACCCGGCAAACTCATCGTGGCCGCGGGAGGAGGACTGTTCTCCTTCGTCGCGCAGGCTTTCCGCCAGCGGCAAGGGCCCGGCCGGAACCGGCCTGGGGTAAACCAGGATTTGGCAATCCATGTTGAGGCGGGTCCAGCAGCGCAGCAATCCCAGCGGGTAGCGGGTTTCCACCACCAGACGCCCGGGGTTGAACCAGCCCCGGCCCGCAGTGGGCACAAAAACGCTGACCGTTTCCTCGTCCTGCTCAAAGAGACTGAGCACCACCGGTTCACTGCCCGCCCAGCGCAGCACTACATTGTCCCGGGGGCGGGACCCGGACCGCCGGACCAGCAGGCGCACCTCCGATTTTTCGCCGCTGATGGCCGGGCTGCCGCCCAGACGGCGCACGGAGATACCACTGAGATTGGCGAAGGTGTGAAGAATGGTGACCACGAACAGGGCCACCATCAGGAAGGCGAGACCGAGCACCAGATTATTTTCGTAATTGGTGCCCACGAGCCAGAGGGTGAGGTTCAGAACCAGGAAGCCCAGCCCCGCCCGGGAAGGAAAGATGTACAGAGATCGGCGGCCAAGGCAGTGCTCACCGGATGCCGGCTGACGGGAATCCGCCCAGGCCCGAAGCTGGGCCCGCAAACGGCGCGCGGGGGTTAGAGCGTTCATGGTGCGTGTCCGGCCTGGTTATGTCCGGAATGACTGTGTCCGGAATGACTGTGTCCGGTTTGCTTGACCATCTGCCCGGAACCTCGCGCCTAGGCGCCCATGACGTCGACGTTGTTCAGCAGCCGCTCCACCATACCGAGACCATTGCGGTCACCGAAGTTGCCGCCGTCCTGCACACGATGCCCCACCACAGCCGGTGCGACGGCCTGCACGTCCTCGGGAATCAGATAATCCCGTCCTTCGATCAGCGCCCAGGCTTTGGCACTGCGCAGCAGCGCAAGGGCGCCTCGGGGCGACAGGCCACAACTGAACTCCGGTCCAGTGCGGGTGTAGTCCACCAGACGTTGCAGGTAATCCAGCAGACTGTCCGAAGCGTTGACGGTATCCACCTGCCCCTGCAGTTCCCCGAACTCCTGAAAACTCAGACAGGCCTGCATGTCTTCCAGACGGGATCGCGGATCGACCCCCATCAACAGGGCTCGCTCCGCCCGCTTGTCCGGGTAGCCCAGCTGAATGCGCATAAGAAAGCGATCCAGTTGCGATTCGGGCAGGGGAAAAGTCCCCGACTGGCTATTGGGGTTCTGGGTGGCAATCACGAAGAAGGGCTGCGGCAGGGGGCGGGTCTCCCCTTCCAGGGTCACCTGGCGCTCTTCCATCGCTTCCAGAAGAGCGCTCTGGGTCTTCGGGGTGCTGCGGTTGATCTCATCGGCCAGCAACACCTGACTGAAAACCGGGCCCGGATGGAAGTTGAACCGGTTGTTGTCGCGATCAAAAACAGAAAAGCCAAGGATGTCGGCGGGAAGCATGTCACTGGTGAACTGCACCCGCCGGTAGGTGAGCCCCAGCGCATTGGCCAGTGCGTGTGCCAGAGTGGTTTTGCCCATGCCGGGCAGGTCTTCGATCAGGAGGTGGCCCCGCGCCAACAGACAGGCGAGGGAAAGTTTGACGGCCTCATCCTTGCCCAGCAACACAGTGCCGATCTGGCTGATGATACGATCCAAGGAATTTTGCATGGTACGACTCAACCCATTCCCGTTGATTGTGCCGACGCGAGCAGGTCGGCACTGTTTATTTTATCGTTCTGAATTCAGGCGCATTCCGGCAGAGAACCGATCAACAGGCAGCGAAGCCTCGCTCCAGATCGGCGATCAAGTCTCTCACATCTTCCAGGCCAACGGATACGCGGATCAAATTCTCGGTGATCCCTGCCACTTCCCGCTCCTCGGCAGTCAGCCGGCCGTGGGTGGTACTGGCGGGATGCACGATGGTGGACTTCGCATCGCCCAGGTTGGCGGTCAGTGACATGATAGTCGTCCCGTCGATGAATCGCCATGCGGCGTCCCGATCTCCGCGCACACAGAATGACAACACACCGCCAAACGCACGCTGCTGCCGCGCCGCCAGCGCGTGCCCCGCATTGCTTTCCAGGCCACTGTAGTAGACCCGCTCCACCTGGGGATGTTGTTCCAGGTAGCGGGCGATTTCCAGTGCATTGGCAGAGTGGGCCTCCATGCGCAATCGCAGGGTTTCCAGGCCTTTCAGAAATACCCAGGCGTTGAAGGCGCTCATGGTGGGGCCGGCCGTGCGAAGAAAGGCGAGAACTTCGTCCATGTGGGCTTTGGAGCCAATGGCGGCGCCGCCGATACAGCGCCCCTGCCCGTCTATATATTTGGTGGCCGAGTGTACGACGATGTCGGCACCCAGCTGCAGCGGTCGCTGCAGTGCCGGTGTGCAGAAGCAGTTGTCCACCACCAGCAGCGCGCCGTTGGCGTGGGCGAGCGTCGCAAGTCGGCTGATGTCGGCGACTTCGCAGAGCGGATTGGAGGGGGTTTCGACAAATAGCATTCGAGTTTCGGGGCGAACCGCTGCTTTCCAGGCGTCAAGGTCGGTCAATGTGACGAAGGTGGTGGTGACGCCGAATTTGGCCATGTATCGGTTGAACAGGCCGGTGGTGGTGCCGAAAACGTCACGGGAGCAGATGACATGGTCTCCGGCTTTGAGCAGTGCCATGCAGGTGCTGAGGATGGCGGCCATTCCGGAGGCGGTGCCCACGGCCGCTTCACCACCTTCCAGGGCGGCGATTCGATCCTGGAAATTGCGGACGGTGGGGTTGGTGTAGCGTGAATAGACGTTGCCCTGTTCGTCGCCACGGAACCGTGCCGCAGCTTCAGCCGCGGATTCAAACACGAAACTGGAGGTCAGAAACAGCGCTTCGTCGTGCTCGCCCTCGTGGGTCCGGCACTGCCCGGCCCGCACTGCCAGCGTGTCCAATCCTGCTCCATCAAGATAGTCGTCGTTCATTCCTGTTGTCCTGTTCTGAAATTCTGTGGGCTCAGGTGTGGCGCTTCAGCCGATTTGCAATTCCGCTGAACGTTTCCTGCGCGCGCCCGAAAGAGCGGATTGTGCGTGAATGTAGGCGAGGTCGGTGCCTCAACCCGTTTGCCGGTGCCTCAACCCGTTTGCCGGTGGGAGAGTCTGTTTCGGAAACGCGGTGAATACATCCCTGTAGCTCCTTCGCTTCATCCCTGAAGCGAAGGTTCCGAAACAGACCCTCCCACCGGCAAACTCATATTGTGCCTGCCCGATGAGTTGAGTTCTTTCCTTTGGGGGATGGCCTGGATTTCAGCGTCGCGGGGCCACTCCGATGCGAGTTTGGGCTGGGGTTCCGCTTCTCGAAACCCTCGCGTCAGGGATGGCGCGCGGGAGCTACATGGACGTATTCACCGCGTTTTCGAGAAGCGGAACCCCAGTCCAAACGGATTAGTGGCACCCTCTCCGCTCTGACGACCACCAACTCCGCCCCTAGATTCCCCCTTCGGAGGCATCGTTGTGAAGACTCATCACACCCGTATTATCGTCATCCACGTCTTTGTGTTTAAGTGAACGCACCTTGTCGTTGCGCTCGGCGGCGAGTTTGTTGAGGTAGTCTTCGTTCACATCGCCGGTTACGTATTCGCCCGTGAAAACCGAACATTCGAAGGCCTCGATGTCGCGGTTACCCTCACTGGAGGCTGCGACCAGATCTTCCAGGTCCTGATAGACCAACCAATCCGCGCCGATCTCGGTGCACACTTCCTCGACAGTTCGATTGTGGGCGATCAGCTCGCCCGCCGTCGGCATGTCAATGCCGTATACATTGGGATACTTGACCGGAGGCGCAGCGGAGGCGAAGTACACCTTCTTAGCTCCCGCCTCCCGAGCCATCTGAATGATTTGCTGGCAGGTTGTACCGCGCACGATGGAGTCGTCCACCAATAGTACGTTCTTGCCGCGAAATTCCAGCTCAATGGCGTTGAGCTTCTGGCGCACGGACTTACGTCGCTGTTGCTGGCCAGGCATGATGAAGGTGCGGCCGATGTAGCGGTTTTTAACCAGACCTTCCCGGAATTTTACCCCCAACTGATGAGCGAGCGCCTGCCCGGCGACGCGGCTGCTGTCCGGGATGGGAATGACCACGTCGATATCGTGCTCGGGCATCTCCCGGAGGATTTTTGCGGCCAGGTTCTCACCTTGCCGCAAGCGGGCTTTATAGACGGATACTCCATCCATGATGGAATCCGGGCGGGCGAAGTAGACATGCTCGAAAATGCAGGGGCGAAGCTGTGACTTCTCAGCACACTGGCGGCTGTGGAACTGTCCGTCCTTGGTGATATAAATCGCCTCGCCGGGAGCGACGTCCCGAACCAGTTCAAAACCCAGCACATCAAGAGCAACGCTTTCGGACGCGATCATGTATTCGTCGCCTTTGGCACTGGTTCGTTTGCCGAATACCAGCGGCCGGATGCCAAAGGGATCGCGAAAGGCGACAATTCCGTAGTTGGCGATGAGGGCAATGGCCGCGTAGCCGCCGCGGACCCTTTTGTGCGCGGAGCATACCGCGGAAAAAATGTCCTCCTCCGAGGGGTTCAGTTTGCCCAGTTCCTGAAGCTCGTGGGCGAATACATTGAGCAACACCTCGGAATCCGAATCCGTGTTCACGTGGCGCAGATCGGCCTTGTAGAGGTGTTCGCTGACTTCTTTGAAGTTGGTCATATTGCCGTTGTGGGCCAGGGCAATACCGTAGGGGGAGTTCACATAGAAGGGTTGTGCGAGTGCGGGACTGGAGCCGCCGGCGGTCGGATAGCGGCAATGCCCCACTCCAACGTTGCCCTTCAATCGATGCATGTGGCGGGTGCGGAACACGTCGCGCACCAGGCCGTTGGCCTTTTGCTGGGCGAGGCGACCGCCGTCGCAGGTAACGATCCCGGCGGCATCCTGTCCCCGATGCTGCAGAACCGTGAGTGCATCATACAACTGCACGTTCACATCGGTTTTGCCCACAATACCTACAATGCCACACATAGATCGACCACCCGGAAAACTGTTTACAACAATGGTTTACTTGGCGCTTTGGCTCGAGAACCTTGGCTACTTGAACCTTGGCTACTTGAACCTTGGCTACTTAAACAAAGCGACTACAAAATCGATGACGGAACCGGCCACCTGGCGCGACCAATGTTCCATCGATAAAAAATGGGGTATCAGACTTGATTCGCGCCACCAGACTTCCTGGTCGAGAGGTATGATGGGCGGAACAAGGAGAATTATCGCCATCACAACAATAAGGCCGCGAACCAGGCCGAAAATCATTCCGAAGGTGCGATCCGTGCCGGATAAACCCGTCATTCGGACCACTTCCGCAATCAGGTAGTTCGCCATGGCCGCTACGACCAGGGTCGTCGCAAAGAGAATGGCAAACGCGACCATTTCTCGGACCGAAGGGGATTCAATGGAGTTGGCAAACAAGGTGGCAAGCGATCCGCTGAAGAGCATGGCAATGATAAAGGCCGCGGCCCAGCCAGCCAGTGAGAGAGCTTCCTTCACAAAGCCCCGCCTGATGCTGATAAGACTGGAAACGAAGAGGATTCCGAGAATAGTGAGATCGGCCCAGTTCATAAGGGAGTCAGAAACCTGCTGCCTGGAGCGGGAGTGCGATGGCGGCGCTTTGCGGTCCCTGGCGCCAGATCCGGCCCGATGTGAGATCGAGCAGCTTGGAATCAGTCAGTCGGTTCAAATCGGATGTCATTACCCGCGGCTCTGGTGAGCGCGTATGCTAAAGGTAAACCGGCGGCGAATCAATCGCGGCCCCATCAGGGTGCGAACTCAACAATCAGCGATTTGGTCTTGAAATCCTCATCGATGCGCTGCTTGTCGGCCTCGGCAACGGCTTTGTCGATCTTGGGCCCGACGAATACCCGATGAACCCTGCCCTGTCCGGTACTGCCCTCGCGAATGTAGCTCTTGTAACCGGCGTCGAGCAGGCGCTGGCGCATGGACTGGGCGCGTTCGGCGGACCGAAAACTGGCGACCTGCAGGGACCAGCCCCGGGGGACGCCTTCGTCTGTCAGGGTGGGCGCCGGCCGTTGCGCGGGCTCGGCCGACGTGACCGGTTCGGCCGCATCGTTCGCTGGCTCTTCATCCGCAGTTTCGTCCTCGGTCGCCGCAGTTTGCGGCTCCTCGTGGGGGTAATTCTTCTCCAGGGGCTTTGCCGGTGGTATGTCCTGCGGCTGGACGGGATCGGGGATCTCAAGCATCTCGGTGCGCAGCTCGGGCTCCGGCGGAATTTGGGTGGTCAAGTCCACGGAACGACGCGCATCTTCCCGGAACAGGCTCGGGAGAAAAAGCACCGCTACCGCCAATAGAACGATTGCGCCAATGAGACGCTGCTTCAGTCCGTCATCCATCTGCTCTACCTGTTGGTCCCGCCGTTGAGTGTGTTTACGAAGACGTCAGCTTCAGAGCCCCTTGGCTTCCGGCGGCTCGTTCGAAGCACCGTTCTCGTTCAACCGTGTCAGCACTGCCGCAACCGTATAGAAGGAACCGGCCACCAGTATTTGATCACCGGGTCGGGAGTCGGCCATGGCTTGGGCAAACCCGGCCTCAACACTAGCACAGGAGCGGGCAACGAGGCCAAGCCCCCGTGCGCAACCGGCAAGCTCTTCCGGGGCGGCCGCGCGGGGCAGCTCCGGCAAGCCGCAGAGATACCACTCATCCACCGATGCACCGAGCGTTTCCAGCATGGTTCGATAATCCTTGTCCTGCATCACGGCAAAGACCGCTCTCAGGCCGGTCGAGCCCGTGTCCAGCAGTCGCTCATTGAGGTAGTTTGCCGCCGCCGGATTGTGGGCCACATCCAGAATGATCTGCCGGCCGCGATAGTCGATTCGCTGACAGCGCCCGGGCAGTCGACACTCGCGAAGGACACGCGCCAGACGATTCTCATCCACGGTGTTGCCAAGCAGCACAAAGGCCTGCAATGCGGCCGCGACGCTCGCCAGAGGCAAATGAGGGAGCGGCAGATCATTAAAGGTCAGCGGCTTGCCCTGCGCACTGCAACCCTGCCAGCTCCATCCACCAGCAGCCCGGGACCAGCTCAACTCCCGACCTGCAAGCAACAGATGAGCGCCCTGTTCCGCGGCGATATTCAGCAGTGACCGGGGCGGGTCGCTGTCCGCGCAGATGGCGGGTCGACCCGGCCGGATGATACCTGCTTTTTCGGCGGCGATGGCCTCGCGGTTCGAGCCCAGCCAATCCTGGTGATCCAGATCGATGCTGGTAATGACTGCGACATCGCAGTCAAGCAAATTGACTGCGTCCAGCCGCCCACCCAGCCCGACCTCCAGAACCAGAGTGTCAATGCCTTCGCGTGCGAAGATCATCAGAGCGGCGAGGGTGCCAAATTCGAAATAGGTCAGGGAAATCTCTTCCCGAGCGGAGTCGATTCGATCGAAGGCTTCAATCAGCGCCTGATCGGCAACGGGTTCGCCATTGATGCGAACCCGCTCGTTGTAGCGGAGAAGATGGGGTGAGGTGTAGGTTCCAACCGTTTGGCCGGTCGCCAGACACAGCCCTTCCAGAACAGCAACGCAGGACCCTTTGCCGTTGGTGCCCCCCACGGTGACCACGCGCGACTGGCGCCCTTCCCGGAGCGCGGCCAGTTCCGGCAAGCGGTCCGCCACGCGCCGCAAGCGCTCCAGGCCCAGGTCGATGGATTTGGGGTGGAGAGACTCGAGCCAGCTCAGCCAATCGGCCAGGGTATCAAAGCGCACGACTCACGCTCCGGTTCAGGAGTCCAGAGCGCTGCGAATCGGCGCGACCAGTCGGCCTACCGCATCGGCAACCGCTTCCGGACTTTCGCCAGCCATCTGGCCCATGGTGTCCACAAACAGGCTGCCCACAACGGCGCCGTCCGCACGCTCAGTAACGGCCCTGGCCGCTTCGCCGCTCTTGATCCCGAATCCCACGCAGATGGGCAGGTCTGTCAGCTCACGGAACTCGGCAATCTTCCGGTTCACTGAATCCACATCCAGATGGCCTGCCCCCGTCACCCCCTTCAGGGACACGTAGTAGAGAAAGCCACCCGCAAGAGAAACAATGTGGCGGGCGCGCTCGGTGGTCGTGGTGGGGGCCAGCAGGAAGATGTTGGCAATATCCACTTCCTTCAGGTGGGCGTTGAGTGCCTCCGCTTCCTCGGGCGGCAAGTCAACGATGATGACTCCGTCGACACCGGCGTTGGCAGCCTCGCGGGCAAACAGCTCGTAGCCCATGCGTTCGATGGGATTATCGTAGCCCATCAGAACAATGGGTGTGTCCTGATCGCTTTCCCGAAACTCTTTAACGGTTTCCAGAGTGGATCGCAGACTGACCTTGTGCACCAGCGCGCGCTCGTGGGCGAGTTGGATGGTGGGGCCCTCCGCCATGGGGTCGGAGAAAGGAATGCCCACTTCGATAATGTCGACTCCTTCAGCCACCATCTTGTGCATGGTGGGCAACGTCGCTTGCGGACTCGGGTCGCCACTGACCAGGTAGCTGACCAGGGCCTTGCGTCTGGCTTGTTTCAGGGCATCAAAACGGCGGGAAAGTCGATTCATTTATTCTTCCAGAAGATCGTTCAGGTGTTGTTTGGCTTTCAGAGTTTCAGGCCGTCAATCTCAGCCACGGTCATGAGATCCTTGTCACCGCGACCGGACAGGTTCACCACAAGGATCTGATCGGTCGCCATGGTGGGGGCCAGCTTCTCCGCATAGGCGAGGGCGTGGCTGGACTCCAGGGCAGGAATGATACCCTCGGTGCGGGTGATCTTGCGGAACGCTGCGAGCGCTTCGTCATCGTTGATGCACACATAGTTCACCCGGCCGATGTCCTTCAGCCAGGCGTGTTCCGGGCCCACACCCGGGTAGTCCAGACCCGCCGAGATCGAATGGGTCTCGATGATCTGCCCGTCCTCGTCTTCCATGAGATAGGTGCGGTTGCCATGGAGCACGCCTGGAATGCCCGCATTGAGCGGTGCGGCGTGCCGGCCCGTTTCGACACCATCGCCACCCGCTTCCACACCATACATGGCAACCGCCTCGTCATTCAGGAAGGGGTAGAACAGCCCGATGGCATTGGAGCCACCGCCCACGCATGCCACCAGTGCATCCGGCAGACGGCCCGCCTGGGCGAGGCACTGCTCCCGGGCCTCCCGGCCGATGACGGATTGAAAATCCCGTACCAGTTGCGGGTACGGGTGAGGACCGGCAACCGTGCCGATGATGTAGAAGGTATCGTCCACATTGGTGACCCAGTCGCGCATGGCTTCATTCATGGCGTCCTTGAGCGTGCGGGAGCCGGACGTTACCGGAATCACTTCCGCGCCCAGCAACTTCATGCGGTACACATTGGGGGCCTGGCGCTTCACGTCTTCCGCGCCCATGTAGACCTGGCATTCGAGCCCGAGCCGCGCCGCGATGGTCGCGGTGGCAACGCCGTGCTGCCCCGCGCCTGTTTCCGCAATCACACGTCGCTTGCCGGTGTGCTTCGCGAGCAGGGCCTGGCCGATGGTGTTGTTGATTTTGTGGGCGCCCGTGTGATTCAGGTCCTCGCGCTTGAAGTAGATCTGCGCTCCGCCCAGTTCACGGGTGAATCGCTCTGCGAAATAGAGCGGCGACGGACGGCCTACATAGAAGCTGAGATCCCGGTCGAATTCCGCCAGAAACTCCGGGTCGTCCTTCATGCGCTGATAGAGCTCGTTGAGCTGGTCGAGCGCGTCGATCAGGGTCTCGGCTACGAACCGACCGCCGTAGGGCCCGAAGTGGCCAGAGGCCGTGGGAAGTGTGCCGTAATCTTTTGTCGAGGAAGTCATTCAGCAAGAAACCTGTTTTCCGCTATTGATCGGGGTTTGCCGCGTGGGCTGCCTGGATGAACAGGCGCATTTTTTCTGCATCCTTGAGTCCGCGGGAACGCTCAACACCGCTGCTCACATCCACTGCGTAAGGACGGGCCACCTGCACTGCCCGGCCAACGTTATCGGGGCCAAGGCCACCGGCAAGGATCCAGTTGATGTGTTCGTCGCGAGGTACACATTGCCAGTTGAAACTTTCGCCGGTGCCCCCGTGCCCTTTCGCGCTCAAGGTGTCCAGCAGAATACCTTGAGCGTTCCTGTAGGCCCGGGCCTGCTCGAGGATTTGCCGGCGGCTGTGCTCCAGCGCGGCTTCATCCGGGTATGGTGAGTCCAGCTCCGCAACCTTCAGGGCTTTGATGTAAGGCCGGCCGAATTGCTCGCAGTATTCGGGTGATTCATTGCCGTGAAACTGCAGGAGCTGGAGCGGCACACGCTGCAGAACTTCCTTTACCTCTTCCGGAGCGGCGTTCACGAACAGTCCAACCAGGGTGATGAAGGGCCCCGCGGCGAAGGCAATCTCCCGGGCGACCTCCGGTGAAACGCAGCGAGAGCTTTTTTCGTAGAACACCAGGCCGATTGCGTCCGCCCCGAACTCGGCCGCCAGCAAGGCATCACTTGGTGCTGTGATGCCGCAGATCTTGGTCCGGGTGTAACTGGGCATAGGGTCCTTCAGGAATCGGGAGAGTGTTGCATGAGGCCGAGAGGCGGCACCACAAGGGGAGGAATATTAACAGAAATCCGGGCCACTTTCCCCTCGGCCTGGACCCGGCCCGGCAAGTCCGGCGGGAGCACGTGCTTGAGCGACTCAGCACTCAGCACTCAGCCCAGGTGAGAGTCTCCGGAAGGAAGTAGGGCCCGCCCTCCCCCGCCGGCAAGTCGAAGGCTTCCGGGTACTCCACCCGGACCAGGTAGAGTCCCGCAGCGGGCGCGGTCACTCCGCCCTGGGTGCGATCCCGGGCTTCCAGCACCTGGGCAACCCATTCCGCGGGTTTGTCCCCGCAGGCGACGGTCATCAGCACACCCATGATGTTGCGAACCATGTGGTGAAGAAAGGCGTTGGCCCTGAGCTCCACCACCATCAGCTCCCGGGTGCGGGCAAAGCGCAGTCGCTGCAGGTGACGCACCGGACTGCGAGCCTGACACTGGCTCGCCCGAAAGGAGCTGAAATCGTGCTCGCCCACCAGACAGCGAGCTGCTTCCACCATCCGCTCGAAATTCATGGGACGCTTTTGCCAGGTAACCTGATCCCGCATCAACGCCGGACGTGTGGGGGAGTTGTAGACGATGTAGCGATAACTCCTCGCCACAGCGCTGAAGCGGGCGTGAAACTCCGGCCCGATCTCGCGCGCCCAGCGCACGCTGACACCCTGGGGCAATCGGGCGTTCACCCCCAGGGACCACGCTTTCAGGGGTCGCTCGGCGAGGGTATCGAAATGCACTATCTGAGAACTGGCGTGGACGCCCGCATCTGTCCGGCCCGCGCAGACCAGTGTGATCGGCTCGTCCGCAACGCTGGACAGGGCCGCTTGGAGACTTTTCTGCACCGTATCCACCGCAAATTTCTGGGCCTGAAAACCGTGAAACTGGGCACCGTTGTACTCTACACACAAGCATACCCGGCGCATGCCCTCAGGAAACATCATGCCGGGCTTCAGTTCGCAGTTGCGCGTGTAGTTTGCTGAGGTCATACAGGTCCGCGTGGATAGGGTTACAAATAAAAAAGCCCTGTGGATTTTCACCCACAAGGCTTGTCGTCGCGTCCGGGTGGGCCCGGGTCAGTCAATCTTCTCGAGCAGTTCCGCAGCTTCCCGCTTCTGGTCATCGCTTCCTTCGCTGCTCACTTCCTCGAGAATATCCTTGGCCCCGTCCTGATCACCCATGTCGATGTAGGCGCGCGCGAGGTCGAGCTTTGTGGCCACTTCATCCGCATCGGAGAGAAAACCCAGTTCGCTGTCCAGGTCCTCTTCAACCCCGAGGTCCTGGTCCTCACCGAACTCGTTGCTGTCGAAGTTGAACAGCTCTTCCTGCTCTTCTGCTTCGCCGCCTGTGGACAGCCCGCCCATGTTGAGCGCAGAGTCTGTACTGGGCTCGGTAGCCGGAGCAGCGGCAGCTTTGGGTGGGGCGGCAACAGCGAGATCGTCATCGAAATCGTCGTCCACACCGCCTACCAGCGCATCCATCTCCTGATCCAGAGCCTTCAGGTCCAGGTCGTCCAGGTCCATATCAAAAGCATCATCACCATCGTCGCCGACGGCGGGCGCTGCGGCTTCAGCGGAGGGCGCAGCCGCGGGTTGTTCACCGCCGAGGTTCATGGCGTCGTCCAGCGACTCGGAGCCGAACTCCATGTCGGAGAAGATATCCCCTACTTCGTCGTCTGCTTGGTCCGCCGAGCCACCCAGGTCCAGATTCAGCAGCTCATCAGAATCATCGGCTTCGGTGTCCAGCGAGAACTCGAGCTCTGGTTCTTCTCCGGATTCCCCCTCGACTTTTGTGTCCAGCGACGGGATGTCGGACTCCTCTGCATCCAATGAGAGCTCATCCAGCTCGAGGCTGAAATCGAGGCCGCTCTCGTCGCTCGCTTGTTCCGCCGCAGCGGATTCTTTCGCGTCTGCACCGTCCGCCTCGAAGGAAAGATCGAGTTCATCATCGCCCTCGGTGGCAGTAAAGGAAAAGTCATCGCCCAGATCGAACTCATCGGATTCGGGCTCTTTCCCGGCGCTTCCCGGGCTCTCAGCCTCCGCGTCATCGCTCAGGTCGAGATCGAAATCAAAATTCATTTCACCGGCAGAAGCTTCCTGAGCTTTCGATCCGGCGTCCGCACCTGCTTCGTCCAGGTCGAAGCTCAGCTCACCGGCGTCGCCGTCCAGGTCGAAGCTCAGCTCACCCAGGTCGTCGGAGCCGCTATCTTCCGCCACGGTGCTGTCGAGGGTAAGAAGCGGCTCCTCCTCACTCTCTGTGTTGCCACTGGCAGAGTGGTCGTCGAGCGACAGGTCGCCCAGGTCCATATCCCCGTCGTTGAAACTCAGATCGTCGTTCGATCCCAGGCTGCCTTCCGATTCCGAGGAAGCGCCGGCGCTCGGGGCCGCTTCCAGATCACCGACATATGGCGCTGCGCCTGGAATGCCCGCGCGCAACTCGCCAGCGCGGGCGCTTGCAGCGCCGTCGCCGAGGGAGAGCAGGTGCCCATACTCCCGGTCGAACTTGTCGATGTCCTTCGTTTCCGAGTACACCTCGAGCAGCTTCAGGCGCGCTTCGATGTGATTGGGCTCCTGAACGATGGCCTTCTGCAACATCTCCTCGGCCTGTTCAAATTTTCCATAGGCGATGTAGATATCCGCCTCCCCGACCGCGTCGCCGGTTTCTGCCTCCACCGGCTCTTCGGTTTCCTCAAACTCCTCCTGCGAGTTGAGCGGATCTTCGGCGCTGAAGTTTACGTCCTCATCGAACCCGCCTGACTCTTCCAGGCTGAAGTCGTCGCCGTCTTCGTCAAAGTGATCAAAGTCATCGTGATCAAGAGCCTCGAATGCGGCCATTTCCGCCGCCTGGCTGCGTCGGTGGAGGAAGTAAACCAGGCCGCCCAGCAGCGCCAGCACCGCAACAAGGATGTACCAGAGGTTGGCCATCACCATGTCCATCACAGTAGGCTGCGGCGGAATCTGGGGCACAACAGTATTGATAGGCTGGGCCACGGGCTCAGGAGCCGCTTCGGCAGCTTGCTCTTCGGGCGCCGCTTGCTCCTCGGCCGCAGTATCATCGGCGGCTGCGGCGCTCTCGGCGGAATCAACTTCGTCTCCGCCCTGCTCCGCTGTTGCCTCCTGCTCGGCATCCGCTGGGGTGGTCTCACCATCCGCGGGGTCGCCTTCCTGCTGCTCCCTGTTCTGTTCCGCCGCAAGCTGCATTGTGCGCAGTTCTTCGCTGCTGACTTCCAGCAGACGCTCCATGGTCGCGATCTGTTCTTCCAGGTCCGCGACCCGCGTGCTCAGCTCCTGGTTCTCCCGGCGGGCTGCATCCAACTCTTCAGAGGTAATTGCAAGCTCGTTTTCGAGTGCTTCCGTAGTCGCAGAGCTATCCCCCGCGCCGGACCGCTCTCCGGCCTGATCGGCCTGACCCGGAGCCGCCAGGGTCAATTGCCCACGACGTCCTTCATCCCGCGTCTGAACAGGAGCACGGCTGGAGGACGCGTCCAGCTCGGCGCCAGCCGTCTGGCCATCCCGGGCTGCGCTCCACTGACTGTTCTGGTAGGCAACTTCCGAAACAGCGGATTGCGCATCAAGGGCCTGGAATTCGCTTTCGCTGGGGATCCGCAGAACCTGACCGCTCTTCAGAAGATTGATGTTGCCGTTAATGAAGGCATCCGGATTAGTGCGCTGCAGGGCGAGCATGGTCTGCTGCATGGTCACGCCCGTGCCTGGCCTCACTCTTTCGGCGATTTCCCAGAGCGTATCGTTCGCCTGTACCGGCCCATAAACCTCGACACCAGGCTCGGGAGCTACCCGGCGTGCGGGTGCGGGTTGCGCGCGCGGCGGCTCGCCTTGGCGCTGCTCCGGTTGCGCGGGGCGAATGGGCTCAGGCTGGGGAGCGGCGCGGGGGGCCTGGGCCTGCTCACGGGGAGCGGGGCCAGCCTGCGCGCCCTGAACGGGCTGTGCGGCGGCGTCCTCCGCGAAGACGGGCAGGTCCATTAACAAGGTGTATTCCCGCAACAGGCGTCCGCCTGCGGGAGACTGAGCTTCGAGGAGAAAGATCAGATAGGGCTCGCGAACCGGTTCGTCCGTGGTGACTCTCACAACCGGGCCGCCCGGGTGGTCCAGGTTCACGTCGAAGTCGAGATTCTGCAGGAAAAAGATGCGATCCACCCCGAACCGCTGGAAGTCCTCGGCCTTGGCGAGATCCACGAGGATTTCTTCTTCGGTGAGATTGCGAACCTGGAGCAGCTTGATTTCCGCATCGAGGGGCTGGTTGAGCGTGGATTTCAGCGTAATTTCACCCAAGCCGAGTCCGTAGGCCCATGTCGTGCACATGGCTCCCACCAGCCCAACGGTAAACGTCAGCTTACGAAGATGCATAGGATTATCCTTTTGTTATCTCCTCGGCCCCAGTGCGAACCGCCATCTTGGCAGTGCCAGCGTCTTTGACCTCTAAATACCGAAACGCTTTCACGCGCCAGACTGACGCGGGAAAAAAGTGTTCACTTACGGGCGCGCGGCCCCCGTGCATGGTAGCTGCCGGAAATTGCTCGCGCTGCCCACTGGATTCGATTTTGAACCCGTTCACAATCCAGCCCCGGGATCGCCGCATCCGCACCCGGTCGCAGGCTGCTATTCGGCCGAAATGGCGCGTTTATAGCCAGCGGAAGGGGCGGCAGAGCGGTTGGCAGCGGTGGACGGCGGCTGGCAAAAGCTAGAATATTTCTTCACTCATTGCCGTAAGTATTCATTACAGATGGGTTTTTAGCAATATTTCGGCGATTTGTACAGCGTTGAGCGCGGCGCCTTTGCGCAGATGGTCCCCCACACACCACAGATTTACTTCCCGCTCGTTATCGAGCGCCTGGCGAACCCGCCCGACCATCAGCAGGTTTTCGCCCGTCGCGTCCTGGACCGGGGTGGGTCCGCCATCGTTTTTACGGTTCAGCTTGAGGCCGGGCGCTCTGGACAGCAGAGCACTCACCTCGCCTGCGGGCAGCGGACGGTCCGCCTCCACGCTGATCGCCTCCGAGTGGGCGTAAAACACGGGTGCCTGGACACAGGTGGGATTCAGGGGCAGATCTGGAAGATCCAGTACTCGCCGGGTTTCCGTCAGCAGGTCTATCTCCTCCGCCGAATAACCATTGGCGGACAGGGCCGAGGTCTGGGGGAGCAGGTTGAACGCCACCTGCTTCGGAAAAACCTCCGCATCGGCACCCAGGCCATTGAGCAACCGTGCCGTCTGCCCGGCCAGTTCATCGACTCCGCCCCGCCCCTGGGCGGATACCGGGTGCATACTGCAGACTCCGACTCGCGTCAGATTGGCGACGGCGACCAGCGGTTTGAGAACAAGAGACAGAAAAACACTGGCGGGCGAAGGGCTGGCCACCAGGGCCCCGGGCTGCAGGGCCTCGAGCAGCTCACCGTTGACCTCGGGAACTACGAGCGGCACGTCCTCGGCCGAGCGAAACTGGGCCGAGCAGTCAACCACGAAGGCACCGGCCTCGCTGGCCCGCGCGGCAAAGTCCGCCGACAGCGCCTGGTCGTCCACGAAGAACACCAGCCGGACGGTGGAAAAATCAAAATCCCCGAGGCGCTCGGTAGGCAGGGGTTTCCGATTGCGCACCACCTGTTCCTCGTCTTCGGGGTTTGGAGCGAGAATATGCAGTCGATCGATGGGCAGTTTTAGTTCGTCGATGACCTGCAACAGGACTTCACCCACGGCGCTGTTTGCACCGACGATCGCGATATTGCAACTCATGTGTGGACCACTGATGGGATGGGAAGAGTGAACGGAAACAGCGCGGGCACCCGAGAGGTCCCCGCGCTGATAAATGTTATTGCTCGCGAAGAATCCGCAGCATGCGGCGAAGCGGCTCGGCCGCCCCCCACAGGAGTTGGTCTCCCACCGTAAATGCCGACAGATACTCGTCACCCATGTTCATCTTGCGCATGCGGCCCACGGGTATATTCATGGTCCCGCTCACATGGGTGGGGGTCAGGCTCCGGAGCGACTCGTCCCGATCGTTGGGCACCACAGTCGTCCAGTCACTGCTCGAGGCGACGATGGCCTCTACATCGGCGAGAGGCACGTCCTTGGTGAGCTTGATGGTGAGCGCCTGGCTATGGCAGCGCATGGAGCCCATCCGCACACAGATGCCGTCAATGGGCACGGCCCGGGTGTTGCCGAGGATCTTGTTCGCCTCCGCCTGTGCCTTCCATTCTTCCCGGCTCTGGCCATTGTCCAATTGCTTGTCGATATAGGGCAGCACACTGCCGGCGAGGGGCGCAACGGTGTTGTCCACGGGAAAGGACGGATCGCGCATCCGCTCAATCACCAGCCGGTCGATCTCTAGAATGGCGCTTTGCGGATCGGCCAGCTTGTCGGCCACGGAATCATGAATGGTGCCCATCTGCTGAATCAGTTCGCGCATGGATTGGGCGCCCGCGCCACTGGCCGCCTGGTAAGTCATGGCGGTCATCCACTCGACCAGACCTTCGCGAAACAGGCCGCCCAGGCCCATCAGCATCAGGCTGACGGTACAGTTGCCACCGATGTAATCCTTGACGCCGCGGGCAAGTCCATCCTTGATGACGTTTGCATTAATGGGGTCCAGAACGACGATGGAATCATCGGCCATGCGCAGAGTCGACGCCGCGTCGATCCAGTAACCCTGCCATCCGGATTTGCGCAGTTGCGGATGCATTTCGCTGGTGTAATCCCCGCCCTGACAGGAGATGATCGCATCCATGGGCTTCAATTCGTCTACGGCTTTTGCATCTTTGAGAGCCGGGATGTCGAGGCCAATGTCCGGCCCCTTGCCGCCCACGTTGGAGGTGGTAAAAAATACCGGCTCGATGCCCTCGAAATCTGACTCGGCCAGCATGCGCTCCATCAATACGGAACCTACCATGCCGCGCCAGCCTACAAATCCTACTCTCATATACGGTCTCCAGTCGCGAGTCTTTCGTCAGCGCCTTTCTCGAAAATGTGACAGCTCGAACGATAAAGCTGACGTCAATTTTTGCGGGTCGGGATCAAAGAACCCGATCATCCAGAGCGAATATTGCGCCGGTTTTTCACCGCGCCACCGCCTGGTAAACGGAGCAAAAAACGGTCTCTGACGAACTAGTGTGATTGCACCATTCTACGTGAGTGCGGCCACAACTGCATCTCCCATCTCGGAGGTAGACACCTGCCGACAGCCGTCAGACTGAATGTCAGCGGTGCGCAGGCCCTGGTCCAGCACACGCCCAACCGCCTGTTCAATGCGGGCCGCCGCTTCAGCCTGACCCAGCGAGTACCGAAGCATCATCGCCCCGGACAGAATGGTTGCCAACGGGTTTGCCACTCCCTGACCGGCAATATCCGGGGCCGAGCCGTGACAGGGTTCGTACAGGCCGGCACCACTACCGTTCAGCGACGCAGAAGGCAACATCCCGATTGATCCGGTGAGCATCGCCGCCGCGTCGGAAAGGATGTCGCCAAACATGTTGCCAGTAACAATCACATCGAATTGCTTGGGCGCACGGACCAGTTGCATAGCTGCGTTATCCACGTACATGTGTGACAACTCCACATCCGGATAGTCCTTCGCCAACTCAGTCATAATCTCCCGCCAGAGGATGGTCACCTCGAGTACATTGGCCTTGTCGACGGAGCACAATTTTTTGTTGCGCTTCTGCGCGAGCTCGAACGCAACCCGGCCAATGCGCTCAATCTCGTGTTCAGCATAACGGTAGGTATTGAAACCCTCCCGTTCGCCGTTCTCCAGGGTATGAATGCCCCGGGGCTGCCCGAAGTAGATACCGCCGGTAAGCTCGCGCACGATAACGATGTCGAGACCGGACACAATCTCCTCTTTCAATGAGGACGCCGCGGCCAGTTGGGGATAGAGCAGCGCCGGACGGAGATTGGCAAACAGGTCCAGGCCGGAGCGCAACTGCAGCAGGCCCTGCTCGGGGCGCAGCGACCGCTCGATATTGTCCCACTGCGGGCCGCCCACCGAACCCATGAGTATGGCGTCCGAGCGGCGGGCCTGTTCAAGCGTCTCTTCCGGCAGCGGCTGGCCGGCGGCGTCCGTCGCACTGCCACCCAGCAGAGCCTCGGAAAACTGCAGATCCAGGCCCATGAGCGCGTTCGCCTTCTCAAGCACCTTGCGCGCCTCGGCCACGATTTCCGGGCCAATGCCATCACCGGGCAATAACAATATCTGCTTGGACACAGCGAACTCCTGTTGAAGTGGGAAATGAGGGGCGCGATTATAGACTGATTCCCTCCCCGCCTGAACCGTGAGTCGAAAACCCGCCTTACGGTCCTTTACCTGTATTTGTGACGTGGTCTATCGCGCCACGTGATCCGCTCCACCGACTTTCCTGACAAAGCCGCTAAGCTGCCGCACCCACAACAAAAAAGACGCGAGACGGGGCGATCCAGATGCAATTCAGTGTCATTGTGGCCGCAGGCAATCGCAGCCTTCATACCGAAGGGGACCGTTGGGACGAACTGGTCCGCTACCTCCAGTCCGCCCGGATTCGACCGGAACTCATCACCCGCCTGCGCGCCGGCAAACCGCAGGTCCTGAAAAACCAGCTCAGTTATGAGCAGGCTGTGACCCTCAGCGATCGGCTTGCCGACCTTGGGCTGGACACAACCATCGATCCGCCGACCAAACACGAAGCCAGGCCGGTTCAGAAACGCTCTTCCGCCACTCGACCGGGAACGACCAGCCGGCATGCTACAAGTGCCGGCAACCCGCCCCGCCGCAGCACACAAGAGGCAGGCAATGGGCGGCCCGCCCCCGGGAAATCCGCAAACACGCCAGGGAAGCGGCCACTGTCGAACCATTCGGTTGCCGCCGCAAGTGACTACATAAAAAGTCTGTTCAAGCTGCCGCCCAAAGGAGATCTGCAGGTCAAGCGCCCGGTTGCAGCCCGGTTACGGCTCTGGTTCTCCTGTCTGCGGAGCCTGCTGAATCCCGCAACCCTGGTTTCGGGTTTGATCATCATGCTGCTTGCGGTAAGCGGCGGCTTGTGGGTGCTCCGGGGCGCTTTGACGGATTTGTCACCATTGCTGGGAACTCTTTTTCTGCCTGTGCCTGTTCTGGCCATGCTGGCCAGCCTCGGCTTCATTGCACTGCTGGTGTGGCCCCGCAAATCACGCCCCCCGGCCCGGTTGAGTGTAAAAACCAAGGAAGATCCGCAGCTGGTGGTACTGGTGGCCGCCATCTGCAAATTGCTTAACGCTCCCGTTCCCGCCGGCATCTACCTGACCCCCGAGCCGGAACTGCGCGCCCGGCTTCGCAGCAGCCCCGGTCAATTGCTCGCTCTGAGAAAACCACTGGCGCCGCAGGTCGACCTGTATTTGGGAATGCCGCTCGTGGCGGCGCTGAGCATCAGCGAGCTGGGCGCACTGATCGCGCGCGAGTGCGGCCGCTACGGCCCGGAAACCGACCGCCGCCCCTACGGACTCATGACAGCAGTCGCTATGGGGCTGCGCTCATACGGAAGCGCCCGCATCGACCGCATTCAGGAGTTCCGTGCCAAATTGAGCACACAGGGTGTGGGCGGTGTATTGCGGAAGCTGCTTTCATTGGTGGAGGGGCTGGAAGAACTTCGCATCCGAAGCGTCCGGGCCCAGGAGGCCAGGATTACGCGACGCCTGTCGGAGCGTGATCCAATCGCCAACGGTTACCAAGGTCTGGTGTTCGGCTCGGAACAAAGAATGCTGCGCGAAAAAATCCGGTCCGTAGAAGCCGCCTGGCTGGAGGCGCTTCAGGACATGCTACAGCGCACCTCCAGCGAGCCGCTCGTGGACAGCCTCTCCAGCTATGTTGGCTCACGCACCCTTCCCTCGAACACCAGTGCGAAACCCACCGCGCCTGCTGCAACCGGCGTTCTCCGCTCCGACCGGCCGGCACACTCGCTCGTGAGCGAGTTTTCCCGAAGGGACACGCTCATCACCCGCAGCGTCTACCAGGCTCACGGACTGGACTTATCGAGGCTGATGCCTCTCGATGCCCTGCAACGCCGCCAGGACAACCAGGCGCGTCTGCGCGCCGTAGCCCGGGATTATTTCGTGGGCTGGTTTCACCCCAGCCAGTTCTGGGACCTGCCCGCGGAATCCGAGCTCGTGGTCAGTGACCGCAGACAGCAGATCCAGAAGCTCGAACAATGTATTGCGCAACTCCGTAATCTGCTCCCGGACCGTCCGCAGGCTTTATCCAGGTACGAGCGCCTGCGTAAGCAGTTTGTGGAGTTGTCGGCGGCGAAGAAGATCACCTTGGCCGGTGTCAGGTTTCGCTATCAGCACAATGGGGAGAACCCATCCGATCCTGGGCGTGAGACCAGCCTGCTGGAGCCCAAACTGCGGGAGAAAGGCGAGGAGCTGCGGCACCAGAACCGCCTCATGGGGGAACGACTGTGCCGCGCTTTGAGCCTCGACACAGCCAACCGGGCAACCGGCGGCCGCATCCTGACCACCTTGCGAGAGTTCAGCAGAATCGCGCAACGCGCAGGGAAACTGGCGACGGATCTGGAGGAGCTGGCGATAGTGCAAAGTTACCTGACGAAAGACGCGCCCAAGAACCTGGAACTGCACGCGCGGGAATTGACCGCCAAGATTGCCAATGATTACGCAGTCATCGCCAGGCGACTTCAGCACTGCCCCTACGGCTTCTACGATCGCCGCTTTCCCACCCTGCATGACCTGCTGCAGCAACGCCTGCAATCCGTCAATGCCCAGCTCGCCCAGGACAAGGCCCGCACGCTCCTGGCCCTCCTGTCGGAAGCCCACGAGCATTGCAGTCAGATGGCCGCCGGGTATGCCGCGCGCCTGGAGGCGGCTAACGGAGTACGGGGTGTGAAAAGAATCTAGGTTCTCAGACTAATCCACGTTCCGCCACAGTGAGCGAATCTGCTCGGCTGTGAACCCGCGGTACTGGAGAAACCGCATCTGCTTGGCCTGTTGAGCCGGCTTGCTGGCCAGGGACCCGTATTTTCGCAAGCAGATATCACGGGCACGTTCCCGCCAATCCTCATCACCCGGGTCCACATAACGGCTGTAAATGGCCTCGGGTATGCCGCGCATCTGAAGCTCGTTGATGATACGCACGGGACCCTGACCGCGGTTTCGGCGCATATTGACGAAGGCCTCTGCAAAGCGATCTTCGCTTTGCAGTGCCTCATCGGCCAGGTTCTGAATGACGGTGTCGATAAGCTCCGGAGCATCAAAGCGGCGATTCAGCTTCTGCCGCAACTCCAGGCGGGAATGCTCTCGGCGGGCGAGCAAGGACATGGCGGCATAGCGAACGGCCCCGGACGTAACCTGCTCCGCCTGGCCTTCCGCTTCAGCCGCCTGCTGCTCCTCCGCCCCGGCGTGGGAGGCTTTGGGTGTACTGATCATTATTCTTGTTGTCTCGTTTCCCGGTTCGATCGTTTCTGATCGGTTTACTGCTTGGCTTCCAGCTCAGCGACGTCCTCGTCGTCCTTCTTGACGGTCACGTCTCCGAGAAGCTCGGCGCGGATCTTCTGTTCAAGTTCCTGGGCAATGGATTCGTTCTCCTGAAGGAACTTGACCACGTTGTTCTTGCCCTGGCCGATCTTGTTGCCCTGGTAGCTGTACCAGGCGCCGGATTTCTCCACGTGGCCCAGCTTCACGCCGTAGTCGATCACTTCTCCGAGGCGGTTGATACCGCCACCGTACAGAATCTGGAATTCGGTCTGTTTGAAGGGCGGGGCCACCTTGTTCTTCACCACCTTCACCCGGGTCTCGTTACCGATCACCTCGTCGCCGTCCTTCACCGCGCCAATGCGGCGAATATCCAGGCGTACTGATGAATAGAACTTGAGGGCGTTACCGCCCGTGGTGGTCTCGGGGTTGCCGAACATGACACCGATTTTCATGCGGATCTGGTTGATGAAGATCACCAGGCAGTTGGCATTTTTGATGTTACCGGTGATCTTCCGCAGCGCCTGGGACATCAGGCGGGCCTGGAGACCCACGTGATGATCGCCCATCTCGCCTTCAATTTCAGCTTTGGGCACCAGCGCGGCCACGGAGTCCACAACCAGCACATCCACCGCGCCGGAGCGCACCAGCATGTCCGCCACTTCCAGGGCCTGCTCGCCGGTGTCCGGCTGGGAGACGACGAGGTCGTCCACGTTGACGCCGAGCTTTTCAGCATATATGGGATCCAGAGCGTGTTCCGCATCCACGAAGGCACAGGTTCCGCCCTTGCGCTGGGCTTCGGCGATCACCTGAAGGGTCAGCGTGGTTTTACCCGAGGATTCAGGCCCGTAGATCTCGACGATCCGGCCGCGCGGCAGACCACCCACGCCCAGTGCCACATCCAGGCCCAGCGAGCCGGTGGAAATGGATGGAATGGCTACCTTTTCCCTGTCGCCCATGCGCATGACAGTGCCCTTGCCGAACTGACGCTCGATCTGGCCCAGGGCTGCTTGCAGGGCTTTTTCCTTATTCTGATCCATAGGACACCTCGGTATTCAGTGGCTAGTCGCGATTTAGAGTTTCGTTGGCAGCCCCGTCTGGGGTTAACTGCTGTGTTTCAGGTGCGCCACATTACAGTATTTTCACTGTATATACAAACACTGGTAGGTAAATATACAGCTAAATATACAGCCATCGCCGCTTCGCGACGCGCGGCGCCGGTATACGGCACTCAGCCCGCCAATCCCAGCAGGCCCTGAAGAGCCGTCATTATAGCCTGTTCCCGCACCGCATCGCGGTTTCCTTTGTACACATGGCGGGCCACAACCGCCTCCTCCCCTGCCCGCATCCAGGCGAACCACACGGTACCCACGGGTTTGCTGGCGGTGCCGCCGTCCGGGCCGGCAATGCCGCTGATGGATACGGCCAGGTCCGCCCCGCTCAGCCGCAGTGCCCCTGCCGCCATCTGCCGGACCGTGGCCTCGCTGACCGCACCATCGGTCTCCAGCACCCGCTCCTCTACGCCCAGCAGCGCGGTTTTTATGCGGTTGCTGTAGGTCACGTAAGCGCCTTCCAGCCACCCGGAGCTGCCGGGTACGCTTGTGAGGGCAAAGCTGACCCCACCGCCGGTGCAGGATTCCGCCGTAGTCACGTTCCAGCCCCGGCGGCGTAAAGCCTCGCCGAGCTGAGCCGCGAGCAGGTATGCGGGAGATTCGCGAGAGAGGTCCATGGGCGGCTACGGTAAGACAGCGGCACGGGGAGATCAAGAGAAACCGGGGCCCGATTCCGGGCCTCCCGCAAAAGCTGATACTCTTGCATTTCACTTCTGGCTGAGGCGCTTATGACAGACCTTGTGAATCCGGCAGCGAGCGCTCGAACTGACCCCGCATCGCCCATGGCCCGGGTGAGCTGGGCGTTTTACGATTTCGCCAGCAGCAGCTTTGCGGCCATCATCGCCACCTTCGTATTCCCCATCTATTTTACCCGGCAGGTTGCCGCGGACGAGACCCTCGGTACCAGTCAATGGGGGGCCACCATGGGCTTTGCGGGGCTGCTGATCGCCCTGGGCGGGCCCCTGCTTGGCGCCGTGGCCGACCAATACGGGCGGCGCAAGCCGTGGCTTGGCTTTCTGACCCTGATTGCAGTGCTGGCAACCGCCTCCCTGTGGTGGGTGCAGCCGGACAACAACTGGGTCCTTCCGGCCATGTTGCTGGCCGGCCTGGCGACAGTGGCCGCCGAATTTGCGGCCATCTTCTACAACGCCATGCTCCCCGGCCTCGCCCGGCCGGATCACCTGGGTCGCTGGTCCGGGTGGGCCTGGGGCCTCGGCTATGCCGGCGGGCTGCTCAGTCTGCTGCTCGCCCTGCAGGCCCTGGTGGGGGATAACCCCTGGCTCGACCTGCCGCGCGATGACGCCAGTCACGTTCGGGCCACCTTTGTGCTGGTCGCGATCTGGTTCGGCGTTTTTTCACTGCCCCTGCTGCTGTTTGCGCCGGACCAGGCTGCATCCGGCAAACGGCTCGGCCAGGCCGTCGGTGACGGACTGAAGCAACTCCGCAGTTCCATACGGGAGTTGCGGGCCTACATGCCCATCCTGCGCTTCCTGCTGGCCCGGATGTTCTTCATCGACGGCCTCGCCACGCTGTTTGCCTTTGGCGGCGTCTACGCTGCGGGCACCTTCGGCTTCAGCGAGGGGCAGGTGCTGATGTTCGGAATCGCATTGAATGTGAGTGCAGGCCTGGGCGCCGCGGCATTCGCCTGGGTGGACGACTGGCTGGGCAGCAAGCCGACCGTGCTGGTTTGCCTCGCGGGGCTGATAGCCCTGGGTTCAACCGTTCTGGTCATTCAGTCCACCACCCTGTTCTGGGTTCTGGGAATCGCCCTGGGAATCTTCGTGGGGCCCGTGCAGGCCGGAAGCCGTTCCTACATGGCCCGGGTCGCGCCCGAACATCTGCGCACCCAGATGTTCGGCTTGTTCGCCCTGTCCGGCAAGATTACGGCTTTTCTGGGGCCCTTGCTGGTGGGCTGGGTTACAGGCCTGTTTGGCAGCCAGCGGGCGGGTATGAGCATGATCATCCTGCTGCTGGCAATTGGATTCGTGTTGATGCTGTCGGTGCCCGCGGCAAAGCCGACGCGGGAGGCGTAAACCTTTACGGAACCGTATCGGGAGCAGGCTTGGTGGAAACCCCCTGGGCTTCCGCCGCCTGCCTCTGGGACTGTAATGCGCGTTGATAGGCTGCGCGGCCCTGCAAGCGCCCCCAGTATTCGGATACGGACGGGGTGAACTCTCCCGCGAGGTCCAGGTGCTCCGCCAGCATCAATGCATAACCCACCGAAACATCTGCAGCGGTGAAACGCCCGGCTGCCACGTAGGGAGACTCTGACAGCAGCGGCTCCAGCGTGGCAAGGCGGGCCAGAAACCACCGGGTGTAGTCCTCCACCACCTGAGTCTGCCGCCGCTCTTGTGGTTCGAAGCGGCCGTAGCGCAGCAGCAAGGTTTGCGGAAAGGTCAGCGTGGCCTCACCGAAGTGAAGGTAATTAAGATACGCGCCGTAGCCCTCCTCGCCCGGCCGCACCTTCAGCTCCGTCCCGTCCACCAGTGAACACAGGTACTGGCACATCCCCGCCGATTCGGTCATTTGCGTACTTCCATGGACCAGCAAAGGGACGGTTCCCAGAGGGTTGGTGTCCAGAAAGGAGCGCGCCATATAACGCGGCGGGAAAGGAAGCACCACCAGTTCATAGGGGATGCCAAGTTCCTCCAGTATCCACAGCGGGCGGAACGAACGGGCGCTCATGCAATGGTAAAGAGTGATCATTTATTTTACTCGGCCAGGTGGCTGTCAGCGGCTCAGACGCGTCGCGGCTACTCAGTATTCCAGCGGGAACGAGTCTACCAACAGGTGAACGCCGATGTCGTCTACTGATGCTGTGGAGTTAGTCATCACGATGACCCCAAACTTTTCGGAAGGCACAAACCCCGCAAAGGTCCGATATCCGCCGGTACCACCGTTGTGGGCGTAGATGGGACGCTCTTCACTGCCACTTATGCTCCATGCGAGGCCGATTCCCGCACCCGTAAATTTACCGCGGGGCTCCTGGGACAAACCCATTGCCTTTCCCAGCGCGTTTTCATCAATCAATCCGAGTTGCGCGGCAAGATAGCGCAACATATCCGCAGTGGAGGACCGCTGACCGCCCGCGCCGGCGAGAACCGGCACATCCCAGTTTTTTGAGCCAACCAACTCGCCCTCCTCCAGGGCATACGGGGGCGCCAGACGTTTTTCAAGCGCCCGGCCCAGTCGCATTTCCGTGCTCGCCATGGCGAGGGGCTGGGTAATTCGCTCGCGAATAAGCTCTTCGTAACTTCGACCGGCACTGAGGGAAAGCACATGCCCGAGAAGCCCGAAACCCACATTGGAGTACAGCCGCCTTGAACCCGGCGCGACGGTCAGTTCCTCGGCGTTCAGATAGTCATAGAGATCCTGAACCCCGTAATCCGCAAACGGATTCAGTGGGTCGGCGGGAGCGAAGTTGGACGGCATCCGCGGCAGACCGGAGCCATGGGTTGCCAGATGTTCCAGGGTAATCGGCCGGTCCTCGAAGCGGGGCATGGACACCGGCTCCGGCAGGTACGCCTGAACCGGGTCATTCAGGCTGACCTCGCCCTTGACGACCATATCGGCCAGTACGGTTGCGGCGAAGGTCTTCCCGATGGAGCCGATCTCGTAGATCGTGTCCTTGTCGGGAACCGCGGTTCCCCCAGGCTCAACCCGGCCAAATCCATAGTAACGCGGCCCGGCTTCGTCGACGATTCCGATCACGATCCCGGGGTAGTGACCCACCGAGATGCGCTTTTCGATACTCGCCCGCAGTGCCTCCGAAATGTCCGCGTCCGGCCAGCCCGCGGATGAAAACGCGAGCAGTATGAGTGCAATCCACACCTTGGATCCGTAATTCCGCATAGTCCCTTCCTCCTTTCGCTGTTCTGGGCGTTGAGCCAATCGTGTCCACTCAGCCAGGAATGCAATGTATGGCCACTGCGATCCTGCTCCGCAACGAATTTTGCCATAGCTCGCAATCCAGGGCTTGAGATGCCGGCAAAATCATTAAGGGAACCTGCCCGTTAATGCATTTGCACTATATTGCCTCCCGCTTCCCGGTGCTAGGGTGGCCGCCCACTCCGGTGGACCCGTACCCAGAACAAGAAGAGCGAAGCAACAAGAGGAGAGAAGCAATGTCTCGCAGCTCGATGGCGAAGTCGTGGTTGCTGATCACGGCCCTGTTGATGGCCCCCATGCTGGCCTGGAGCGCACCGCGCATCGCAGTCATGGATTTCGAGAACAAGAGCCAGCACGGTGGCTGGCGAGTCGGCCGCGGCGCCGCGGATATACTGACCACAGAGCTGGTGAAAGGCTCGGACTTCGATATTTACGAACGCGAGCAACTCAACAGCATCATTGCCGAGCAGAATCTTGGGGCATCCGGACGCGTGGACCCCTCCACCGCCGCCAGGATCGGCAAGATACTTGGGGTGCAATACGTAGTCACCGGAGCTGTGACCGAGTATGGCCAGAGCAAAAGCGGCGCGGGCGGTGGCGGCGTTCACGTGGGCCGCAAGGGCTATTACGCAACGGTGGACGTGCGCATCGTGGATGTAAACACATCGAGAATCGCCTTCGCCGAATCCGGCAGTGGCTCCAAGTCCTCTACCACCGTAAAGGTATTCGGCTTCGGTGGTGGCGAAAGCTGGAACGAGAAAAGTGCGACCGAGGCCTTGCGCGGCGCCGTCGACGAACTGGTGGGCAAACTGGCCAAGGCCGACCTGGACCTGGGCGGTGGTGCCGCCCAGGCGCCCAAGGCTGTGCTCCTGGCGGATGTGGACGGCAACAGCGTCATCCTGAACGCCGGCGCCAACGCCGGCCTGAAATCCGGCCAGACGTTAACCATCCGCCGCAAGGGCAAGGAGATCAAGGACCCGGCAACCGGGGTCGTGCTCAAAGTGAAATACAACACCCTCGGCACCATCAAGCTCACCAGCGTGGAAAACAGCTACGCGGAAGCCACCATCACCAAAGGCAGCGGCTTCAGAGTCGGCGATTCCGCGAAACCCTAACACCCTCCCTGCTTCCCCCAGAGGGCCATCTTGGCCCTCTTTTTTTCTCTGTTCCCCTCCCGTCTCCTAACGCTGACTCAAACGTAGCTCCTGAAAGAATCCGCTTGCACCACGGAAACCGAGTGATAAGATAGTAATCAATTACTTTCTTTCGGAGTTGCAAGCAATGACTCAACGTCCCAAACACCTCCCAGCCGAAGAACGCAGGGCGGCTACAGTCGAGGCAGTGATTGGGCTGGCTGGTGAGCAGAACCCCAGCGACATCACAACCGCGGCCATTGCCAAGCGCATGGGGCTGACCCAGGGTGCACTATTCCGGCACTTCCCGACCAAGGATTCCATCCTGCAAGCGGTGATGTCGTGGGTCACTGAACGCCTCCTCGCTCGGGTGGACACAGCAGCGGGAGGTACCCCGTCGCCAGCTGCCGCCCTGGAGGCGATATTCATGGCGCATATTGATTTTATTTCCGAGCACCCAGGCGTACCGCGCATGCTCTTCGGCGAACTACAGCGACCGGGAAACACTCTGCCCAAGCAGATGGTACAGACCTTTGTCCAACAATATGGCGAGCGGCTGCAACGCCTGCTCGAAGCCGGTAAGGCGCAGGGCGAGCTGGATGCGGCTCTGGATGAGAATACGGCAGCCGTTCTGTTCATTGGCTCTATTCAGGGGCTGGTAATGCAATCCCTGCTCGCGGGCGACGTCGCGCATATGCGGCGTGACGCTCCGGGTGTGTTCGCAATCTACCGCCGCGGCATCGCAGCGACACCATGACTTCCAGCTCCATGGGTGTCCACGACATCCCAATTGCCAAACCAGCTGACGAAACCGACACATTCATCAGCTACCAGAGGGCCGTTCAATGAAGGTCATTGGCCTACTCCCCCTTACCGCGAAGCGCGTCATTGTGATTACCCTCGTTGCCATCGTCATAGGCCTCGGGTGGATATGGCTACAGCGGACAGGCGATGAAGACGGCGTTTTGCGTCTGTACGGCAACGTCGACATTCGCGAAGTCCAGTTGGCTTTCCGGCAGCCCGGGCGTATAGCCGAAATGAGGTTCGATGAGGGTGATGCGGTTCCAAGTGGCGCGCACATGGCTACGCTTGATGCAAAGCCCTACGAGGATGCGCTCGCAGCGGCGGAAGCCGACGTTCGCGTTGCGGTGGCGGAACTGGACAAGCTGCGCCACGGGCTGCGTCCCCAGGAGATCGTGCAGGCACAGGAGGCTCTTCAGCAGGCGCTGGCCGTCGCCGCCGATGCCGAGCGCAATTATCATCGCCAGAGCAGCCTGCTCCCGTCCGGTGCCAGCAGCCAACGAACCGTCGATGCCGCCCGCGCTGCGCGGGACCAGGCGGCTGCAGGCGTCAAGGCGGCCGAGGCCGCCCTCTCCCTGGCGAACGAAGGATTCCGCAGCGAGGACATTGCTGCCGCCCAGGCCCGTCTGGCTGCTGCTGAAGCAGCGCGAGCACAGGCACAAACTGCGCTCGCTGATACCACATTACTGGCGCCGAGTTCCGGGACCGTGATTGCACGGGTGCTTGAACCGGGCAGCATGGTGAGCAGCCAAAGCACCGTCTATAGCCTGAGTCTGGACTCGCCGGTGTACGTGCGCGCCTACGTTGGCGAGCCGGACTTGGGCCTCATCTCGCCCGGCAAGCGAGTACGCGTGCACAGCGACTCTTCCGAAAAAATCTATCGAGGCCAGATTGGATTCATCTCGCCACGCGCCGAGTTCACCCCGAAAACCGTCGAGACCACCGACTTACGCACGGACCTGGTTTACCGCCTGCGGATCGTGATCGACCATGCCGATGCGGATGCTGGACTGCGCCAGGGGATGCCGATAACCATTGAAGTCGACACCTCACCGAGCGCCGCCACCCCTGCAGAAGGTTTGTGAAATGGCCGCCGGCACCTCTACATCAACTGACTTGCCCATTGCCGACAAGGATGTTGCGGTCGTCATCAACAACGTGACTAAACGCTTCAAAAGCGTGGAGGCCCTGCGTGGCCTCAGCGCACGTATCCGCTACGGCCACCTCACTGGTTTGGTCGGCCCCGACGGCGCTGGAAAGACGACCCTGATGAGAATGATGACCGGCCTGCTGGTGCCGGATGCCGGCCACATCACGCTCGCAGGTTTTGATGTTGTCGATGACAACGACGCGATCCATGTCGCCAGCGGCTACATGCCGCAGCGCTTCGGGCTCTACGAAGACCTTTCGGTTATGGAGAACATGCGCCTGTACGCGCAGTTGCGCGGCCTGGCGGCCGATCGACGCGAGAACCTGTTCGCTGAGCTGCTCGAATTTACCCGCCTCGAGCCCTTCACCGAGCGCCTGGCTGGAAAGCTGTCCGGCGGCATGAAGCAGAAGCTGGGCCTGGCCTGCGCGTTAATGGCCAGGCCCAGGGTACTCCTGCTGGACGAGCCTGGTGTTGGCGTCGATCCCGTCAGCCGCCAGGATCTGTGGCGAATGGTGCAGGCGCTGACCGATGAAGGAATGGCAGTGGTCTGGTCTACCGCCTACCTCGATGAGGCCGAGCGCTGTGACACTGTGCTGTTACTGAACGACGGACAGCTCGCCTACGATGGACCACCGGGTGGATTGACCGGGCGACTCAAGGATCGCAGCTTCCGTCTGGAGGATGTGGGCGAGCAGCGCCGTTCCGTTCTGGCCGATGCGCTTGATCTCGACAGCATCAGCGATGGGGTCATTCAAGGCGCAGGCGTGCGAGTGGTACTGCATGCCGATACCGACTCGAATGAAATCCGATCGATGGCCGATCGCGTTAACGCGCGTCTGGTCCCAGTGCCGCCCCGTTTCGAGGACGCGTTCATTGATCTTCTCGGTGGCGGACCCGGTGGGCGCTCAGCTCTGGCCGAACGACTACCTCCTGTTCACCTTGATTCAGACATCGCCGTCTCCTGCCGCAACCTGACCAAACGATTCGGTGACTTCGTCGCCACCGATAACGTCAGCTTCCAGGTGCGTAAAGGCGAAATCTTCGGTTTACTTGGCCCCAACGGGGCCGGCAAATCCACCACCTTCAAAATGCTGTGTGGCCTGCTCAAACCCACCCATGGTGAGGCACATGTGGTGGGGCTTGACCTGCGCCGGGCCACCGGCGCGGCGAAAGGCCAGCTTGGCTACATGGCCCAGAAATTCTCGCTCTACAGCTTGCTGTCGGTGCGGCAGAATCTGGAGTTCTCCGCCGGAGTATACGGGTTGGAAGGTGCTGCGCGGCGCAGGCAAATCGATCAGATGATCCATACCTTCGGGCTGGACGCATGGCTGTCAGCTGCACCGGATTCACTGCCACTTGGCTTCAAGCAGCGCCTCGCGCTGGCTTGCGCGGTCATGCATCAACCACCCGTGTTGTTCCTCGACGAACCCACCTCGGGGGTCGACCCCATCACGCGTCGCGAATTCTGGACTCACATCAATGGTCTCGCACGCAAGGGCGTTACTGTGATGGTGACTACCCATTTTATGGATGAGGCCGAATACTGTGACCGGGTGGCGATGCTCTACCGCGCCCGACTGATTGCCCTGGACACACCGGACATTCTCAAACGCAATGCCGCCACGGCCGCTCGGCCCGATCCGACCATGGAAGACGCCTTCATCCACCTGGTCGAGTCCGCCGATCTGACCGACAACGCTCGAAGTGAGAGTGCCGTATGAGCGACGCCGCCGGCCCACGCTCTCCTGAACGGGAGCCTCTCCAAACCGTGCGGAAGTTTGATCTGAAACGTCTGCGAGCGCTGGCGATCAAAGAAACCCTGCAGGCGATTCGCGATCCATCCACACTCCTGATCGCCTTTGCGTTACCTCTGGTGCTGCTGCTCTTGTTCTCCTACGCGGTGTCGCTGGACGTGCGTGAGGTGCGCATCGGCGTGGTACAGGAGTCCCAGTCGGCTTCGGCACAGGAACTGGCGGCCGCCTTTGCGGGCACCCGCTACCTGGACGTGACGTTTGCCCACGATCGGCGCGACGTTACCGAGCAGGTCGTGTCCGGCAAACTCCGGGGCTTCGTGGTGATTCCACATGACTTCGAGCGGCGCCTCGCCGAGCGCAGTGGAAAGCCGCTGGTGCAGGTCATCGCCGATGGCTCGCAACCCAATACAGCCAACTACGTTGCCAAATACACCCAGGGTGTCGTGCAAACATGGCGCGCCGGACTGGGGGCCGAAACACCTTCCACGGCGGTAGTTTTGGACCCACGCTATTGGTTCAATGCCGAGCTGGAAAGCCGCCGCTCGCTCGTGCCGGGTGCCATTGCGATCGTCATGACCATCATCGGCACCATGCTCACAGCGCTGGTAGTGGCACGCGAGTGGGAACGTGGCACCATGGAGGCGGTGTTATCGACACCCGCTTCAGTCGCTGAAATCCTGATCGGCAAACTGCTGCCATATTTCGCGCTCGGCATGCTGTCCACTCTGGGCGCGGCAGGACTCGCGGTTCTCGTGTTCGATGTTCCACTGCGCGGATCGCTGGCCGCGCTTCTGCTACTGTCAGCAGTGTTTATGGTGCCTGCTCTGGGCCAGGGGTTACTGATCTCTTCGGTCACACGCAATCAGTTTCTGGCCGCGCAGATCGCGCTGTTTTCCGGATTCCTGCCCGCGTTCATGCTGTCGGGCTTTCTGTATGAGATCGACGCAATGCCGGCGCCGATCCGGGCGATCACCTGGTTGATCCCGGCCCGATACTTCGTTTCATCTCTGAAAACGGTCTTTCTGGCCGGGGACATTTGGTCTGTATTCGTGCCGAACCTTCTCGCGATGGCGGCGATCGGTGTTTTTTTCTTCCTGCTGGCAACCCGTGCCACACGCAAGAACCTGGAATGAACGGCATGTCGCAACAGTCCAGCGCTTTTTCCACCACCCGGCTGCGTGCCCAGTTTATCAAGGAGATATTGAGCATCTTGCGCGATCCGCGCAGCCGTATGGTTGTTCTCGTCCCCCCACTGCTGCAGCTTCTGGTGTTTGCCTTTGCCGCCACTCTGGAAGTGCGCAATGTTGATATTGCCGTACACGACCAGGACGCGGGCCTCTGGTCTCACGAATTGATCACACGCGTGCAACGGGCCGATTTCATCAATCAGGTGCATCGCGTGACCAACCGACAGGAGTTACGGGATCTGATCAACGAGGGCAAGGCGATCGCCGCGCTCGATTTTCCTGCGGATTTCTCGCGCTCCATCGCCGCTGGCAGAAACGCTCACGTACAGGTAATAGTCGACGGTCGGCGCAGCAATTCAGGTCAGATTACCGTCGGCTATCTATCCACCATCGCCGCTGAACTCGACGCCGAAATCAATACCGACGCCGTGCCTGCGGTACCGGTGGTGGCGCGCAACTGGTTCAATCCCAACCTGATTTACCGCTGGTTCATCGTACCCGGCCTGAGCGGCATCCTGGCACTTTTCAGCGCCCTCTTGATTACCTCACTGTCGATTGCCCGCGAACGGGAGCTGGGTACTTTCGATCAACTGCTGGTTTCTCCGACATCGACACTGGAAATCATCATCTCAAAGTCACTGCCGGCGCTGGCAATCGGTACCGGCCTCGGGCTTTTGATGATGGCGGCGGCGGTCGGCCTGTTCCGGATTCCCTTCAGCGGCTCGTTCGGGCTGCTCCTTATCAGTCTGATGCTGTTTATTCTGTCGGTGGTGGGCATTGGCTTGATGATCTCGGCTGTCAGTGCAACGCAGCAGCAAGCCATTCTCGGTGCATTCGCGATTGGCGTTCCGGCGGTTCTAATGTCCGGCTTTGCAACGCCAGTGGAGAACATGCCCCCGCTGCTGCAATGGCTCGCCCAGGCAATCCCCCTCACGCATTTCCTGATCATAGTGGAAGGCAGCTTCCTGAAGGCAATGCCGCCCGGCGATATCCTCACCAGTCTCTGGCCACTCGTATTCATTGCGCTGGTGTCGCTCACGATGGCCACCGTGTTTGTCCGTGGGCGTCTGCAATGAATCACTCAGATAATGCTACGCGGTAGACACCGTCATTGACGGCATGCACCCAAGTAAGAAGGAGGCAGATTCGTTCTCTATCTCGTGAGCAACCCGAAGACGGTGAAATGAATTTTTCCTACTCCGTCCCCCATGTGAGCACCCCACTCTGCCTCGCGCTCTTCTCCTCCACGGGCAAACCCGTCAACATTCCGATCGACTCCGCCGCCTGCATCGCCGCATCTCGTCCCGCCAGGTTCATCCCCACGTTCACGGACTTGCCGCTGCGGGTGTGGGCCTGCAAGGTGAAGTAGACGGTATGCTTGCCGCCGGTGGAGGCGCTGCCGCCTCGTTTGATCCCGAGGCTGCGGATGTTGCTGCGGGGAATTTGCTTACCACCCACACGCATGCCCAGCAGATTTTTCTCGGTGGTCAGGCTGCCTGTGTCCAGGCGCACTCTCAGGCTGACCAGCAGGGAGTAGAGGGAGCTTATTGCCACCAGTCCACCGATCAGGGGAAAAAGGATGGGGAAGATTATCGGCGCTCCGTTAAGCCCGGCCGCCAGCCCTACGCCGAGGAAGACCAGGCCGAAGATTATGCCCATGAGCTTCGGGCCCGGATGGCGGAAGGCGGGGTAGAGAATTTCGACTCCGCCGGGAATCTGTTTCAGGTCCAGAACCTCCTCGATGGACTGGATTCGCTCTTCGGCGGCGCTGGCGTGTTCAGTGCTGAGTGCCTGGACGTTTTGCGCATTTGCCTCGCCCGGGAAGACGGGAATCTCATAGCTGCGGCTGAAGTCAGGGCGGGCGAGGCTGGCGTGGACATCCAATCGCCAGAGATGATAGCTACTGCTGTCTTTCGGATCCGAAGGAGGCAGGCCATCTTCAACGTCGAAAAGAATTTCCAACCGGGTTTTACCGCCGTAGCTGCGGGTGTGGGCGTAACCTTCACTTTGCCAGACCACGCGCTCGGAACGGCGGCGGTTTTTGCCAGAGCCGCTCATGTAGCTGTAAAGGCAGGACAAGGTAGTACGGAACCTGAGGCTTGGATCGTGGGACAGGCCCACATCGATAGTGCCGCCCACCTGACCGCCGATGGAGCCGGGATAAGGGTCCATGGCCAGGGGTGTGCGACCGAATCGCCGGTAGGCGCGAACTGTCTTGACGGCCCAGGCAAGGAGACCGATGCCAATGGCGGGGAACAGGAGCGCAATGATTGCATTTCTATTGCCCTCAAGTAGATCGCCGAAGGCGAGGAAACCCAAGGGAAAGGCAATCAGGTTCCAGAATGCGGCAAAGATGCAGGTCATCCAAAGGCCCGCCTTTGCGTTGCTGATGATGACCGGGCTTGCCCACTCCTTGCGAGTGAGCCAGGGTTTCTCAGCAGCCATGTCGTGGGTGAGGATACGGTTTTTCGCACGCAGCTTGAACCAGATAACGCCCAGGCCGACACCACCGAAAATCACCACAAAAATCATCTTGAAGCCAAGCATTTCCCAGCGCAGCTCGCGATTGAGCACCGCCTCTTGAGGATCGTCTGGATTTATCCAAACAGTAACCGGGCGCCCCTCGCTGAACGCCGCTTCGAGCTGCGAACCAAGACGCTGCTGAAAACGGCCGATGTTGTCGGACCACTCGATGATGGCGACCCGGTCACCGGTGAATTGCAGACCCTGGTATTCGTAGCGATAAGTGGCCTTTGCCCGGTAGGTGCCGTCATTGCCCACCAGATCGGCACTCAACAGTTGCGCCTGGCCCTGCTGCCACCACTGCATACGCCAGGCGTCGTGCAAATTGGGAATGACGCTGAGAAACAGCATACCGAGACCGAAGGCAGCGAAGGGCAGCCCCAACAGGGCAGCCAACCGGCCACTCTTTTATTTTTGGTCCACGGGCGGTGCGGCGCAGTTGAGGGGCTGCGGTGGGTGATACTGTACTCACGAAAGGATCCCTCCTAAATTTTTGTTGTTATTCAGCGAAAGAGTACCCGATAGTCATCGGTAATCCCCGCATGGATGACAGCAGGCTAACGCTCGCATTTCGGCCTAGCTTTCCTGCACCTCAATGTGTTATCGAGGTCGAATGATAAAGTCCAGGCCACCTTTTACCGCAGCGACCTGTGCGCGAATGCACTGTTCATCCGTTACCTGTTGGCTGTCGGGATACACTTCGGTGGTGGTTGTGTATGCCGCATCGGTGAGGCCGGCACAGAGGCCCAGTGGCTTCAGATCGTAGTTGATGACACCGGTTTGCGTGACGGGGGCACCGATGATTTTGCCATTCGCGTCGGCCGGTGCGATATGAGTCACCTGGCTGACCGATTCTATTATTGCGCGCTGAAACTCATCGGCTGGCTTTTGACTGTTGCCGACCAGATAAAACCCATCCGGTATATCCCATGCCTCCTGATCGGTGAGCCCGTCCCGTGCCGCCAGAGCCGGGCGAAACTCGGAATTATCTGTATCCGTGGTCTCATGCAGGTCGAAATGCGCGTGGATTTCGATGTTGGAATCAGCCAGGTAGCGGATCAATGCTTTGGATTCCTGCGAAAGGCCGCCGTTCTTAAACGAGCGATTGGGGTCGATGGTTTCCGGGTTCCAGCGGTTGATGGTCTCGTAGCCCCACGGGCTGACGCAGGGGGCGACGATGAAGTTGAACGCGCTTGTGTAGGTGGTCAATTGAGTTTCGAGGAAATGCAGCGCACCGTGAACCCCGCTGGTTTCATAACCATGCACGCCCCCGGTGATCAGAATGGTAGGCTTGGCAACGTCCCAGGAGCGATTCCTGGCCACATAGAGCGGATAACGATCCTTTGCATAACCGACATGGTCGTAACGTAGTTCGCCGTAATGATCAATATCGCAGTCGGCCGCCAGCGCATTGAGCTTATGGACAACGTCTTCGTCATAGGAACGCTGAATGCGCTGTTGCGACAGCCATTTGCGCTTTTCCTGATCTCCCCACGGGATGCCGGGGGTGCCTATCGGGTAATGGGGTACATCGTTCATGGCGTTGCCTTGGATTGTAGAGTAAAGGTGTAACCTTAAACCAAGCCGGTTGGGTACTCGCGCTTGCATGCTTGCGGGTTAAGCACTCATCTTTTTTGACTTCGACTCGGCGGGCGTTCTTCGGAAGACCCGGATGCGGATAAATCACGGCTCGTCCGGGTTGTGGGGCGCCGCCCGAAAGGCGGCTTCTGTCCAGGAAGCGGACCCATTTTCCGGTCGCGCTGAAATGGTCCGCTGCCGCGGTCGGTAGCTGTTTAAGGAGCCTCCGAGCAAGTTGAAAGTATCTGGCTTCGAGTCCTGCTCGTGAGTCCATAAGACGTTGATATTCTGGCGTTTTGGACCTTGAGCGCAGTTTGGAGCCAGAGTATACATCACTTGACAAACACATCAAATGCGGGTGGCGCTGCGCACTCAGCGCCGGTATTCTAAAACGCAAAAGGCGTCAAAGTTGGAACTGTTAGAACACCCGGTGACAATCGAGCTCGCTACCCAAGCTATAGCAAACAGGTACTTATTCTTCATTGCGGTCATCTCAAATTAATGTCGTTTGACGACTCTAGCTTCTGTCTGGCTCGCCTAAACACCGGATCAAAAACCTCGCCTGGCCCTGTTCCGCCCTCGTTCCCATACAGTTTACGTTGTTGGTCATACAGTCCTCTGGTTTCGCCAGATTTTTCAAAGGCGTTCACCAATCTAGACTTCAGTTCATCTTCAGTATAGAGCGTGTTTCTGTTGTGGTTTTTCTTCCCTTCGAAGTGTTTTTGGATTTCACTATCGTGCTCCCGTATTTCGCTACCATCCCGGTATACGTTGAGCGGGCCAGCCCGATCGGGAATTATGTCGACCACCTTTTCACCTCTGGAAATCCACTTACCCAAAAAAGTTACGGCGGGGCCGTATTCCGATAGATAGCTGGTTGCATTCGGCGTGAATACTATTGAGCACTTAACCTCTCCAGTATTTAGCTGGTGCGTTGCTCTGATTCCATATCACCCATCAGAATCAACGAAAGTGTAAGGATTGTTATTTCCGTAGATATAGTGGTTAATAGAATGAAGATTGGCGACTTGGAACCCCGCCGGATCCCTCGGCAAAAACGCACCGAGCGTCGGATGATACCACCGGGCGTGAAAGTACTGAACGCCCATCCCGAGCTCTTCCTGCTTTCCGGTGTACCAGATGTCGTTGTCGATCGACGACTCGCCAATCAACCGTTCGCCGTAGGGGCCGTATTCCTCTACCCAGACTCCACCGTTTGGGGCGAATCCCGCGATTGGCGATCCCAAGGCGTCGTTGTGGTAGTAGGTGAGCTTGTCGGCGTGAGATGCCAGAGCCACGCTCGCCAGAGCACCTCCTGTCCCTTTCTTCTGCATTTGTGCCGCTTCTTTCTCCAAGGGATACATGTCAGCGTTACCGCCACCAACCCAAGTACTACTGCAGGGCTGAAGGTAATAAACGTGTTTCAATACAGTTGGGAAAAGGCTTCCTACATCTTGACACCCGGGAAGCGTCCATATATGTCCCCTTAGGTCCTCCAGCAATTATGTTTCGCTCAATGCGGCCCTTACTTGCAGGTCACCAGAACCTAGTATAGCTAATAACCCACCGTTACTGTCGTCCGGTAAATCAGTTCCATGGACGAAATAGTTCACCGCTTCTTCGATCGACTCATCATCATGGTACGTCGTTAGTATGGCCGTTTTTGCATTCTGCACTTCATCACCGTATTCATAAAAGATACTGTCAATCTCGTCATGCAATTGCTCCGAATGACTACCAACACAAACAAATACCCTAGCCCCTTTTGCCAACAAGAATTTGACGAGTGTGCCCAATACCTCGTTAGGTTCCTGATAGCTGGACCATGCCGTCAACAAGACTACATAGGGCGTCCAATCGCGATCCAGCTGTTTCTCAACAGAATCGATGTCCGTTACGAGCAAGCTGCGGCCGTTGGAACACTTCTTCATCATGAATCGATCTCCCCGCGCCTAATTTTGTCGATGTTATCCCTGAACGTAGTTATTTCTGTTTCAAGGTGCTCTACCCGACGCCGTTGTTGCTTCAGAATCGCATCTTTCGGTTGATTTTCCCTGCCAGGACGAACTGTAGGGTTATCCTTAAAGTCTTTCAGCTTCTTTTCGTGTTTAGCTATTTGTTTTTCGAGAGAACGAATAGCTTTCTGCTGCTGGGCGGTGAGCTCTACTACGCCCTCGGCTCCTTTCCCGGCTCTTAGGCGGTGGCCCGCCCCTTTGCCTAGCGCGAGCCCAACCAGTCCCCCTTCATCGATCGGGGACATCATCATAATTCCCGCAATGGCTCCGTAGCCTTCAGCTTTCGTTTCTGCGCGGTACTGTTCCGCAGTGATTTGTCCCGTCCCAAGCCGCTGAATTCTATTGTTCAGCCTTAGGGCAAATCGAGTCCCTTCCATCTGGGTCTACATATTTGAACGGATTATTGTTGGCGTAGACGTAATGGTTGAAAGAATGAAGGTTGTATAACCGAAACCCCGCCGGATCCCGCGACAAAAACGCACCTAGCGTGGGATGGTACCACCGGGCGTGAAAGTACTGAACGCCCATCCCGAGCTCTTCCTGCTTTCCGGTGTACCAGATGTCGTTGTCGATGGACGACTCGCCGATCAACCGTTCGCCGTAGGGCCCGTATTCCTCTACCCAGACTCCACCGTTTGGGGCGCGTCCCGCGATGGGCGAGCCCAAGGCGTCGTTGTGGTAGTAGGTGACCTTGTCGGCGTGAGATGCCAGAGCCACGCTCGCCAGCAGGCATATTCCAACGGTAACTTGCCAAAGTGACCTGATCATTGGAGCACCTCCTGTTGAGTGGCTTCCTGGTTGCCGGCGTCGTCGATGCTGTATTACTCGAACGTTACGACGCCTTTTTGTCGAGGTTGATGGTCACTGGGTTCGTGTAGGGCTGCCAATCCGGCGTGCCGGTACCCCCCGACCCAATGCTCCCTTGCCCGCTTAAGCGAAAGGGGGTCGTTCCGGCTCGTTGCTACTCAAGGTAATCAAAGGAAACAGAGCCTTTTCTCGCGGGGCGGGTCCCTATATAGGACGGCTGCGCGGACATATGTGGACGCTTAAGTTTCTGCCAGCAGTTATTTCTCCCACGGTGGTTGTGGGTCATCGGCAGTACAATAGAACGCCATCGGCTTGAACTCGAGCTTTTTAGGAGCGCTGTATAACTTGCGTGGGAGCTCGAAATCGGAATAGAAAAAAAAGCTTCTTATTTTCTCTCCGGGGTGTACGCGAACCGCGCAGCCAGGGCAGTATCCCGAGTTGAATTCTTTCCTTGGGTACCGTTCACCTTCGACCCATAAAGATACTCTGCTTCCATCAGAATCTATTTTTCCTTGCGAGTTCGGCCACATCTCAGGCGAGAGGCAAACGATCTTCGTTGTTTTATTTTGGTACACCAATTCAAGCGCATCTTGATCTGGACGATCTATCCAGTCGTACTGAATGGGAAAGGAACCGTTCAAACTGGCACATGCACCGAGTAGTAACAAAAAGACGAACGCCGAGTTCCTCATCAGTACACCATGTCCATTATGTGATCTGGATTGGTCGCGGCCTTGCCCGTGCCCGAAATCTCCTTGAACGCCTGCCGCTGAATCACATTACCATGCTTGTACGCGGTAGCACCGCTCGAACCATATTGATGTCCTAGCCCCGCCGAATGGAGAGATTCATGACCCAGAATAAACCCGATGATCTGGTGCCCCCCAGATCCCCATACTTGGTGGCCGGTATTCACAGTCATGATGGGGCCACGATTCGCGACACCGGCCGGAGCTCCCGGGCTCTGGCCCATTGACACCCATGTAGTTGAATCAACCCCATTAGCGACGTGACCATCACTTCCATCGCTATTCAACGCCGATGCACCAGAACGCAGGTATCCGGCAACCTCTGTAAGCTCGAAGTGACCTGCCTTCCCTTTCTTCTGCATTTTTGCCACTTTTTTCTCCAAGCTCGCTGCTCGGCTCAACATCCGTCTCGCTGCTTTCTTCTGGTGCTTATCAAAGTTCGTCCATTGCTCATCTGTAAATCCTGTCCCCCGACCATATCTTCCATCTGGATCGACGTACTTGTAAGGATTTGCGTTGGCATAAACATACTTGTTAAACGAATGTACATTATTGAGCACGAAATCCACCGGATCCCGCGACAAAAACGCACCGAGCGCCGGATGATACCACCGGGCGTGAAAGTACTGAACGCCCATCCCGAGCTTCCGGTGTACCAGATGTCGTTGTCGATCGACGACTCGCCGATCAACCGTTCGCCGTAGGGCCCGTATTCCTCTACCCAGACTCCACCGTTTGGGGCGAATCCCGCGATGGGCGAGCCCAAAGCGTCGTTGTGGTAGTAGGTGACCTTGTCGGCGTGAGATGCCAGAGCCACGCTCGCCAGCAGGCATATTCCAACGGTAACTTGCCAAAGTGACCTGATCATTGGAGCACCTCCTGTTGAGTGGCTTCCTGGTTGCCGGCGTCGTCGATGCTGTAGTACTCGAACGTTACGACGCCTTTTTTGTCGAGGTTGATGGTCACTGGGTTCGTGTAGGGCTGCCAATCCGGCGTGCCGGTACCCCCCGACCCAATGCTCCCTTGCCCACTGAAGCGGAAATAGGTCGTTCCCGGCTCGTTGCTACTCAAGGTAATGTCAAAGGAAACAGAGCCCTTGCTCGCACGCCGAGTCCCTGTGTAGGTCGTCACAGGAGCCGTGCTGTCTTGCGGGGTGGTGCCATCCCAAACCGTTACCGACACTTCGTCCGAAGCAAGTCCACCCCATTCATCGATGGCCTCGAGCTTGAAGGTCAATGCTTGCGTTCCCGAAATGGTGGGCGCGGTGAAGGACGCTTGTGCTCCGGTGGTATTTAGAGAGACAGGAGGGCCGTCAAGCTGCGTCCAGGTAATCTTTCGCAAGATCCCGTCGTCCGTTGCGGTCCCATTGATCGTAACCATCTCGCCAATCAACACCGACTGGTCTGACCCCACATTGACACTCGGTGCGTTATTTGGCGGCCAGGCCTGTGCTACACCGTGATATGCAGTGCCGAATACTGACCGAAGCTAACAACCCGAAAGCTTCGATCAAACGCCCGATATATGTCAGCTTTACCCCGCCAACTCAAGTGCTACTGCAGGGCTGAAGCTAATAAACATTGTCCAATACAGTTGGGCAAAGGCTTCCTACGCCTTGACACCGGGGAAGCGTCCGAATATGTCGACCTTTAACGAACTTGCAGCTGCAAAGAAGCCGCTGAGTGGCGCTGGGGTTTTGGGGGTTCTGCATCGACCGATGCAGGTTCACCGAGCCAGTCAGTGGCAACGAGCGAGACACCTTAGCTTCGTTTTGGCTGACACAGAGTTTTGAACACCCTCTTTGAGGTCAACAACCTGTTATAGAAAACTCTAGTTTTTGATCGCTATTAACAAAAAGCCTAGCACCACACTGGAATTTTATTAATAACTCTCCTTCTTCATTTCTAATACAGCTTTCAACAGTTTTACCGGCTAAAAGCTCGGTGATTTTTTCTGCTTCTTCATCAAGGTTCATCTAAAAAGTATCCTTAGGTCTTCCGTCATCCCACACAGAACGATCACGCTTACCTTTATCGTAGTTTTTCCTGTTCTTATAAACTTCGAAGTGATCTTTGTGCAGCATATCCGGTTCCCAAATTTCTCCCGTCTGCGTATTACATTTGCCTTTACAGCCACGCACATTACGGAATAATTCAGGGTTGGTCGAAGGGGTGGGCTCTTTTACGACATCAGAACCAATAGATTTAGGGCCGGATTCCTTTTTCCAGTTTGGATGATCAGGGTCAGACTTCCAGTCTGCTTTCTTTGCAACATCCGAAACCACATCGGCTGCCCGCGAGGCCTTTATCGCCGCGCCCGCGCCTCCAGGGATATAGGGCGTGACGGTGGCGAGCGCGTCGACAAGCACGCCTGCTGCATCTAGCGCTGCACCTCCGTAGTTCCCACTGGAAACATTCGAGCCGAAAGAGGCAGCTCCAATGACTACGTTACCGGCGTCCCAGACGGTCTCGACCGGAATTTCACCGGTGGGGTCGATGTACCTGTACGGGTTGTTGTTGGCATAGGCGTAGTGATTAAAGGAGTGCACATTCCCCCGAAACCCCGCCGGATCCCGCGACAAAAACGCACCTAGCGTGGGATGGTACCACCGGGCGTGAAAGTACTGAACGCCCATCCCGAGCTCTTCCTGCTTCCCGGTGTACCAGATGTCGTTGTCGATGGACGACTCGCCGATCAACCGTTCGCCGTAGGGTCCGTATTCCTCTACCCAGACTCCACCGTTTGGGGCGCGTCCCGCGATGGGCGAGCCCAAGGCGTCGTTGTGGTAGTAGGTGACCTTGTCGGCGTGAGATGCCAGAGCCACGCTCGCCAGCAGGCATATTCCAACGGTAACTTGCCAAAGTGACCTGATCATTGGAGCACCTCCTGTTGAGTGGCTTCCTGGTTGCCGGCGTCGTCGATGCTGTAGTACTCGAACGTTACGACGCCTTTTTTGTCGAGGTTGATGGTCACTGGGTTCGTGTAGGGCTGCCAATCCGGCGTGCCGGTACCCCCCGACCCAATGCTCCCTTGCCCACTGAAGCGGAAATAGGTCGTTCCCGGCTCGTTGCTACTCAAGGTAATGCACGTAAGGTTCGCGCCACAACTAATCTGCAGAATAACTCCCACAGAGCTCGGCTTCCAAGTCACGTTCACCAGTCGCACCATAGGCATAAGCTGCCGCAGCTTTTACCCCAGCCAACAAATCGGAACCATATATGGACTCAAATAGTTCCATCTGCCGTCGGTCCGCAAAAGCACAAATTGCAATGTCGGCGTTTCTATCGCCATATATCGCCCATCCATATTTGGATGAAAAATACATTAGCAAATTAGCATTGTGAGCGAACGCATCAGCAGGACTGTCGGCTGGGTAGTTGTTTAATGCTGAAAGGTATTCGTCTTCAGTATCTGAACAGGAAAATTCAATTGCTCCGTAAAAATCAAAATGAGCACCGAAATAGAGCTTAGGATCTGGTTCTATTGCAGTCAGCCAAAAGCTATTTTCACCGATATTCAGCAAATACCGCTTGAGATTGTTAAAAAAAAGCGGCATAAATAGCTCATCAAACGTGATGAACAAGAAGAATTTAAGGGTCTTTTTGAATACATTGTCAGGTAAAGCTTTTGTCCTCTCCAGAACTTTCTCGGCACCTGATGCGATTGGGTCATAATCACTGTCCGTTGCTACCACCTTCATTCACTCATCTCCCAAACGGATTTTAAATACCGGCCTATTATCCTTAAACACTTCAGCCGTCGGACCATCGGTAGATTTTGAAAATTCTCTTGTAGTATATTTCTTATCCCCGCCGGTAAAGATGTTCACATTTCCATCTTTCGATGTTGATTTGGTAAACCCACTGTCGAGGAGATTCTTCTCAAACTCGCTTTTGGGAACATCCGTTTTGAGGTTTGGCAGCTTTGAACCTGGCTTCGTAATGTTATCGATTTTAGAAAATGCTCCCTCCGCAAGCTTGGCTCCTTTCCCGAGATTCAATGCGTAGCCTGCCCCTTTGCCTAGCGCAAGCCCAAGCAGTGCCCCTTCATCGATCGGGGACATCATCATAATCCCCGCAATGGCTCCGTAGCCTTCAGCTTTCGTTTCTGCGTGGTACTGTTCCGCAGTGATTTGTCCCGTCCCAAGCCGCTGAATTCTATTGTTCAGCCTTAGGGCAAATCGAGACTCCCTTCCATCTGGGTCTACAAATTTGAACGGATTATTGCTGGCGTAGGCGTAATGGTTAAAAGAATGAAGGTTGTAAAGCCGAAACCCCGCCGGATCCCGCGACAAAAACGCACCGAGCGCCGGATGATACCACCGGGCGTGAAAGTACTGAACGCCCATCCCGAGCTCTTCCTGCTTGCCGGTGTACCAGATGTCGTTGTCGATCGACGACTCGCCAATCAACCGTTCGCCGTAGGGGCCGTATTCCTCTACCCAGACTCCACCGTTTGGGGCGCGTCCCGCGATGGGCGAGCCCAGGGCGTCGTTGTGGTAGTAGGTGACCTTGTCGGCGTGCGTTGCCAGTGCCACGCTCGCCAGCAGGCATATTCCAACGGTAACTTGCCAAAGTGACCTGATCATTGGAGCACCTCCTGTTGAGTGGCTTCCTGGTTGCCGGCGTCGTCGATGCTGTAGTACTCGAACGTTACGACGCCTTTTTTGTCGAGGTTGATGGTCACTGGGTTCGTGTAGGGCTGCCAATCCGGCGTGCCGGCACCCCCCGACCCAATGCTCCCTTGCCCACTGAAGCGGAAATAGGTCGTTCCCGGCTCGTTGCTACTCAAGGTAATGTCAAAGGAAACAGAGCCCTTGCTCGCACGTCGAGTCCCTGTGTAGGTCGTCACAGGAGCCGTGCTGTCTTGCGGCGTGGTGCCATCCCAAACGGTAATCGACACTTCGTCCGAAGCAAGTCCACCCCATTCATCGATGGCCTCGAGCTTGAAAGTTAATACTTGCGTCCCCGAAATGGTGGGCGCGGTGAAGGACGCTTGTGCTCCGGTGGTATTTAGAGAGACAGGAGGGCCGTCAAGCTGCGTCCAGGTAATCTTTCGCAAGATCCCGTCGTCCGTTGCGGTCCCATTGATCGTAACCATCTCGCCAATCAATACCGACTGGTCTGACCCCACATTGACACTCGGTGCGTTGTTGGGCGGCCAGGCCTGTGCTACACCGTGGTATGCATTGCTGAATACTGCATTGCCGTAATGGTCGGCCATCTGGATGTCGCAATCACCGGAGGGGCCAGTCAGAGCGGAGCCCCAGGTACCCTGTTCGAAGCGGCGCACAGATGGTGCGCCGTAGTGACAGGACATGAGGATGACGCCGGTATGGGTTCTAGCGAACTCCCCACTTTGCTCCTCCAGGCTTCCCGTGGATGTGACGCTACCATCCGGGGCAATGATCATGTACGACAAGCTTCCACTATCCTCGATAACGACCATGAAGCCCGATTGAAGTCCGAGTACCTGGTAGACATCACCGGACCTTGCCAACTGCGAAGCCGCTGTCCATGTTTGTCCGCCGGGCGCAAACTGAGTAAATAACAGTTCGGAATTGCGTGAGGTCACCTTGCGGAAGGTGACGAGCAAGTTGCCCGCGTCATCTGCAGCTGCCTTAACGTTACGGTAGCCGTAGGAAGTGCTCCCGCTTTCCGGATCGAAACTTTCTATCTCCAGCAGGTTGCCACCCCAATATTGCTGGTCGCTGTAAGTCGTAGACCGCGCGAACAGGCGGTGCCAATCATTTCCGTCGGTTCGCTCTTCATGCCTGGTCCAGACGGCGACAAAGCCGTTTTCAACAGGAAGGACAGGACCAGTTTGATGACTTGAACCATAGCCACGATACGCGTCGAAACTGGAGCCTCGGCTTGCGCCGGAGTGCCACACATGAAATTCCGGGGTTACATTGCCGTAGTTCGCGTTCTGATACCAGTTGATATCGTTTTGGGTCCACGCAAGTGACACACTCCCGGAGCTATTGAGCGAAAACGTGCTTAGCTGTTCCACGTGGAGTTTGTGATCGATTGACCCGTCAAATATGTCCTTGTCATCCAGCAGTCTTAAAGTCCATGCAGTGTCTTCCAACGCTCGACTGGCGACCCGCACATCCCAAACGTGGCCGAAACCGTCAACATACTTCGTTTCACGCCACGCGATATAAATCGACCTCTGCTCGGTAATGGCCAAGCGTAGGTCGCTAATCTGATCGGGGAATTGCCTGACTAACTGCGGAGCCGACCATTCTGCAGCGCCGAACCGAAACTGGGCCAAGACCTGCTTCGAATCGGCATCGACCCACGCGCGAACCAGATCTCCCCTGCGGTTCGTACCCACCTCCGTCGCACTACCCTGCGCATGGGTACGCCAGCCTGGACTGCCCGGAGTGACCTGCACTACCGAACTCAGGACAGATTCGCCGCTGCCGTTGAATGCGGAAATCGCGTAACTGTATGGCTGTTCGTTCAGCAGACCAGTATGTTCGTGCGTTTTCGTACCCGAGGGAAGCGTGATCTTGGCCGCCGATGCGGGGTCAAAGACCTCTCCGCTGCTCCAATACAGATTGTAACCCTGCGTTGCCGGAACGGTCGCCCAGGACAGATAGGCGCTGGCGTCGCCCGGAACGCCAGCAAAGATGGGGACGGCCGAGGGAGCTGGATCGGGGATCGCCGGATCGGTCGTTTCGTCCATTTCCTGTGCATTGCTCAGACCATCGCCATCGGGATCGTCGATTGCAGAATACTGCAAGCTCGAGAAATATTTCATTTCCCAGTAGTCGAGGAGCGTATCGTTGTCGCTATCCTCAGATGCGCCATAGACCTGCACGGAGACCGAATCCGTGGCGGTCACTCCTGCCGTATCTGTAACCGTCAACGAGAACGTCAGTGTTGTAACCGTCTCCACCGCCGGAGCCCCGGTTGATAGTGTCATGTTTTCCGGATAAGGGATGAAGGCTGCCGGTCCACTGGTCTGCTGCCAAAAATACCTGACGATCTCGCCATCGGCGTCAGAACTGCCACTACCGTCCAACACGATGGGCGTTCCCTCCATGACGATTGCGTCTTCGCCAGCGTCTGCTTGGGGCGGTGTATTCGGCTTGAGGGTAACCAGGACCGCATCTTCGGACCTGATTCCTTCGTTGTCCATGACAGACAGCTTAAACTCCAAGGTCTGCTCCAGAGCCGGTGCCACAAAGGAGGCCGCTCTGGTATTGGCATTCATGATTTGTACAGCGTCGCCGGCGGTTTGCGTCCATTCAGAGCCATAACTGGGCAAATAACCGTCCCTGTCAAATGAAGCTGAACCATCCAGTACCACTGTTTGTCCGAAAACCGCAGTTATGTCGGGCCCTGCGTTGGCAATCGGCGCCTCGTTCTTGTCAACCGACGCAACCCGCTGGTTCGCAAAGTAGATATGTTCTTTGCCATACAGGTAGCCGTTTTCGTATTCACCTATTAGCTGGCCATCAGACGAATATACATAGTGAAGGGATTCTCCATCACGATTTGCAGACACTCGCATGTTATTGCCGTCGTAACCGAATATGTGAAACTCCGTATTGCCCGACTGAGATTTCGTGATTGAGGTAATGTTGTCCGCGAGGTCATAGAAGAAGTCCTGGTCTTCGTACAAGTTATCGAACCAGTCGTCCCAACGCTCCAGTCGCTCGAGCCGTCCGTGACCGTCGTACGATGCCCATAGATTATTCAGCGAGCCGCTGCGTACCCGTTGGACGCGGGTGCCATTGTTGCTGTATTCGACGTATGCTCCCCCATCCACCGCCACCGACGTGATGTTGTCATGTGCGTTGTAGGCATAGGTAGTCACGGTTCCACCACTGGTGGTTACGGTCTCAAGCCTATCAATCGCGTCATAGGTCATTGTACGGCTGTAATCTGGCAATCGGGCATTGATTATGCTTTGCACGTTGCCAGCGGGATCGTACCCGTATGTTAATTGATGCCAAGAGCCGATCTGAATGCTTTCCAGTTGCATCCGGTCGTTCTGGCTGTAGGTGGTGACTTGCCCATTTCCAAATGTCATCTGCCGCAGCATCCCGTTGGGGAAATAGCTTGCCTCGGTAACGTATGCTCCCGCTTTGCTTGCGCGACCGAATGCATCTGGCATGTAGTCAACCACATCCCCAGAGGGGTAGACCACTTCGCTCAGATGGTCCATTTCGTTCTGTTCATAGCCTATCAGGTACGTGTTACCCTCGATGGTGATCAACTCGGAATCGAGGTTCTCATTTTCGTCATGGGTGTAGATCATTGAAGCAACGGAATTGCTGATGGAGTCGATCGATCCGTTCAGGTTGTAAGAGAAGCTTACGTCTGGTGTAGAGTCTGGATAGTCGACCAATAGCAAGCGGTTAAGGTCGTCATAGCTGTAGCTGATTGTTTGCGCCGGATCTGGATCAACCCCCCCGACTCGTTTTGACAGCATGTTGCCCGCAGCATCGCGGGTGTAATGTATATCGTCGGAATCCGGATGCGTTTCTCGTTCCAGGTAGAAGCGGGAATCATAGTCATAGGTCCGAACATAGCCCGTCATGGTGCCGTCGCCGTTGTCGAGGCCTTGCTGAACGCTAATCACGTTGCCCAAAGCATCGTAATCAATCTGGGTGGCATTCAGCTCGGTCTTTATTAGACGCACGATTGGGCTTTCTTTTTCCGTCCCGAGAAACCGAAAGGTTCGGATGGTAGAGTGCTGGTTTTCATCTGTTTCGGTAACGGTCGTGTCCAGGTATTCGAATAGCTTGCTGCTTCCATCAGCGTTTACGATTTCCTTTACCCTACCCAATGCATCATAATGGGTTGTAGTCCCTGCTTCGATGTCCCCGAGGGCGAATGGGTAAGACTGAAACACTGGCCTGCCCAAGGCATCGTAGCGGGTCGTGTTGAGAATGCCCTCTCCAGACATGAGGTCCTTGTGCTCGGTCTTTATTGTTCGACCAAAACCGTCCGTGGTGTCGGTTTTTTGAAATGCCCCCCGGCTGAGTGTGCGTTGGTTAGCCGAATACGCGACGCTTACTGGAGCGCCGATCGGGTACAGAATGCCTTCCAACTGGTTCATGTCGTTGTAGGTGAAAGATGTGGTAAACCCCCGCCCATTGGTTTTGCGAAGCAACAGTTCCCTCGTCATTGACCGTCCGGAAAACCGTCACGTTTTCCGGACGATCTTCCCGTTGAGCCACACCGCGCTTGTAATTGGAGAACGTGGTAATTTTTCCTCGAGGATCGGTTAGCGTCTCAAGGTCGCCTTCGAGGGTGTAGGTGAATTGGGTCGTTACGCCAAATTTTGTTTCCGAGGTGATTTTTCCCGTCTGCGAATCAATTACCCGGCTGACAGTCCCGACTGAGGTTTCCGAGCCATCCGCCGGATCGACCGACAATATTTCTTCAGTTTGAGGAATTCCAATGATCCAATTCACCGCGTCGTTGTAGTAGCTTGTTCTGGTGAGCCGGTGGTCGTCAGCAGCGAGGTTTACATACTCCAGCGTAGCACCAGGGTTGCCATACTCGTCGTGTTCACTGTAATCGATGCCCCTTGTAAACCCACCATCGCGTGTATAGCGCTGCCCCAGGAGAATTGGCGTTGCGGTATATTCGTCAACCCACCAGGTTTGATTATGGCCACCATGGAAATAGTTTTCGTTGGAGATGATGCGCCAATCCCAATCGTTTGTGGTTTCCTCAAGAAGGAGGCCTGAACTGTCCAAAGTTCTCTCGGCCACCAATAGGCCCACAATGCTCGGACGGAAGAACCAGTTGGTCCAAACCCCGTTTTCATCCAGTCCCCCGCCGACGCCCTTGCCATAATGGTTGTATACGTAGACCGCATCGGGAGCGGTAATGGTCGTTTCGTCCATATTTACCGTAATGCCGCCTTCAGAATACGGGATAGAATGAGGCGCAAATTCGTAAGTCCAGGTAGCCTCCTGATTTCCGTTCAAAATGGTGGTTTTGCTGGCAATGGAAGTGGTACGTTTGCTGGAGCCCTGCTCAAAATACACAAACTGATACGTGTAGCTAATCTGACCTCCATCGGGGTAGGTGACGGAATTGAGAGAGTAGCTCGCCAAACCGTCTTCGTTTACACCGTCGCTGGGATCTGGATCATCAGCCTTTCCGTTGTAGGCGTATTGCCAGGTTCTCCCATCCGGCCGAGTTACCTGTGTCAGCTGGTATCGGTTGTAGAGAAACCCCTCGACTAGGGTGTAGTCATATTCCCAACGCTGACCGTTGGCGACGACTGCGCGCAACAGAATGTCGGCAGTGTCGATCATTGCGGGTTCGTATTCAAACGTTACGACTGGCGTAGTTGAACCCACATCGCTGCGAAAAACCTCGGTCATGTAACGAATACCCAAGGCATTCACCGCGTAGTCGATTTGAATCCAGTTTCCATGCAGATCTTCAATACGGCTGGTCAACCAGCTTGGCTCTTCCTGAAAGTTGTCAAACTGGTCCATGGTGTAGGTCACACCACTGGGGGAGGTCACGATCAGACCGGGGCCACTTGGGTTGCAAATAGCCTTCCAGTTGCTTCGTGTAATAAGGCTGTTGTCATTATTAATGTTGTTAAGCACCATTAACTCCCGGGCACCATCGGCGAACTCGAGCGATGGATTGTCTTTTGTGCTGACCGAAAAAAGCGCCTGGTCTTCTGGACAGATTTTGTCCTGGTTTGCCTGGGAGGCGACAACCCGCCCAAAGTGCATCGTCCAGCCGATTCCAGTGAGGCTTTTGTGGGGGTACTGGTTGGTCTGAAGGCTTGTGTATACCCGATTGACGACGATGTCCATACCGCCGTTTCCTGGCACCACCATGTCGGTATACGTGAGCTGCAAAGTGCCCGAGAAGGGGTCGATGTGCTCATGAGCGCTCTGGTTCAAACCTTGTTTGAACGGGTTTATCCCTGGCTCTGAATAATAATCTCGAATCTCAACCGCGCTTGTCGTCAGAGCGACGTGCGACAATAGAATCGTGGATATTATCTGTAATGCCCTTTTCATATGAGTTCCCTAACCAGGTTTTCGGCAATGCTCGCCCAGCCCGGCTCGATGCCAGGTACGCGAGAGTAACGGAGGTGCTGGGTATTGGTTTGCGGCTAGTTGTTAGCCCGTTTCGCGGGCTTTTTGCTGGATATGAGACGCCGCGACTTTTTGGATGGCGCGCGGAAAGATGCGTGAGCATTTGCCGCGTCGTTGGATGCATTAGGCATAACCGAGACTATCGGCTTCGCAACGTGCTCGGTTTCGACCTCAGGTTTCGGTTTGTTTTTTTTTGATTCTTTTTCAGATCCGGCCACTGTGCCGAGAGAGATAGTGAAGATCAGGATTGCTCCCAAGTACGTGGTGAGATTTGTTGTTGTTCTGCCCCGCATGCTAGCTCCCTCGATAGCTCAATGAATTCCGGCATGCAGATTATGACGGCAGTACAAGGCGGTCAACGCGTAAAAGTGAGAACTTGATCTCAGAGCAAGGAAGGCTTGGCGCGGAAGATTCCCGTGCCATTTTGACGCCCTCAGCATGGATGCCCATGTCGTGCGTCTGAGCGAGCGAGTTGCGCTCGCTATGTTTTTCAGCACCCGTTTGGCTCAGCACCGAGTCCGTAATAGATAGCTCTTCGAGATCGCCCTAGGGCTCAGCCCGAGTCTGAGTCTGTTCACAAACAAGCAATCGACTGTCCTCGCGAAGCAACCCCTCTCGGTGATCGGCCCACTTCTGCAACCATGCTCGACATTCTAGCTCATACCCATGCAGGTCGTATGTCCCTTCGATGCCTTTCTTTGAGTGTCCCAAAATGGCTTCGGCCACTTCGTTCGGGCACTTATAGAGCGACAATTAACTTGACCGGTCCAGCGACAACTATCTTGGCCGGTTGATCTGATAGGGTTCGACACCCGCAAAACGGAGGGTTTGCAGTGTCGGGCAGTCACATCACAG